>NZ_JBHURF010000014.1:272724-273921 GCF_042674125.1 Rhodococcus sp. NPDC056960
TTCGTCCTCGGGTTGTTCGTCCTCGTACTCGGCGGTGTCTTCGCCCTCGCCCTCGTCCTCGTCGGCTTCGTCCTCGGGCTCGTCCTCGTACTCCGCCGTGTCGGACGCTTCGTCCTGCTCGCTCTCGTCGGGCTGCGTTTCGTCCTCGGTCGGTTCCTCGTCGTAGTCCTCGGACTCGTCGGGTTCGACTACCTTGCCGTCCCGGATTTCTCCGCGCCAGCCCTCGATCTCGTCGGGATGGAGGATCGACTGCGTCATCACGTGGCGTCCGAAGTGCTTCAGTTCCAGCCGTACTCGTCGTCCCTGTGCCCGCCACAGGTTTCCCGTCCTCTCGAACAATCCCTTCGGGTGATATTCGAGGATCAGAACGATGCGGGTGAGATCGGGGGTCACCTCGTGGAACGTCACCGCACCGTCGGGGTAACCCTTGGCGCCCTTCGCCCGCCACACGATCCGCTCGTCGGGAACCTGTTCGAGAATCGTCGCTTCCCAGGTGCGGTGCGAGAGGAAGACCTGAGCCTTCCACTCGAGCTTCTCATCGGCCTCCTGCTCCACCCGCTCGACCTTCTTCATGAACGACGGGAAGTCGGCGAACTGGGTCCATTGGTTGTAGGCCAGTTGGACCGGGACCCCGACATCGATCGTCTCGACGATGTTGGTGAGCTTGAGTTTCTTGCCCTTGCCACCACCGCCGCCGCCGGTGATCTTGTCCTTGAGGTCGGATGCCTTCTCCTTCACGGTGTCGGTCAGCCCGGACAGGGGCGACTTGCCGTCACCGTCGCCGTTTTCGTTCCCGTCCCCGTCCCCGTTGCCGTTGCCGTGGCCGTTGCCGGTGATCGCGGACAGCAGGGTGCCGCCGCCGCCCTCGGCGTAATCGTTGAGCCGACCCGTGGCGCCCTGCACCTTGTCGGAGACGGCGGAGACCGCCTTGTCGGTCACGGTGCCGAGCAGGCCCTGCGCCGCACTCTTCAGCGGGGACACCGACGCGGCCTTACCGGACGCCCCGGACACGTTCTTACGCAGCGTCTTCGCCGCACTGTCGAGATTCGCAGTCATCGCTGATCACTTCCGGGTCCGTCGTACGGGGGTGGAATCCGTGCTGGCCTTCGCACGCGTCCTGCGGACCCGGGCGAGCTCGTCGTCATCGTCGCCATTGTCATCGGTGGACGACCGGGACCGGCGGGGCCGGGACGTGCC
>NZ_JBHURF010000015.1:0-12033 GCF_042674125.1 Rhodococcus sp. NPDC056960
GCTACTCCCGGTGCTCCGCACCGGGAGACGGGGCGAGTCGCTTCGCTCCCCGCCAGGGAGCCGCTGCGCGGCTCGCAGTGGGTCCAGTTGCGTTGCCGTCGATCGAGTCGCTTCGCTCCTCTGAGTTTCCGACATTAGGTTCTCAGCAGCATTTTTTGATCGGAGCGTTCGATCCGGTCCCCCACACCCCAACGAGGCTGGGGACGCGGGATGGTGCACACGACCCGCCGCCAACTCCCTCCCTGCACCACTCGATGTCATACCCACAGCATACCAGCTCACCCCCAACACGCCCACAACACTCGAAAACAGATAAAACTCCAAATTATTTGATCTACAACATATTACGTACCTTACGATCTCATGTTTGTGCATAATCTACGTAAATGCCTATGTACCAATTACTTACTCAAACATGCTGCACATCAACACTTTTCAAAAAGGCTCCGAAAACGGGCGAAACAGACACCACGCGCGCCCCGCCGACACCCCACACCCGGCTCCGGCACCACCCCGTGAGGGTCGCCGGCACCCCCACATCACAAACCGGGGACATGTCATCACACCAGGTCACAACACCATTACACCCGCCGGCCGCGGCGCGGCCCGCACCCCGGGGCTTCGGATGCGGCCGCGCATGAGGTACGCCTCTCACGTCGGTGCCGGGTCCAGCCAGAGCCGACCCTCGCGGCCCTCCACGTACTGCCCACCCGGTGGACCATCAAGCACCGTCAGCAGCAACTCCCGCGCCGCCGCAGACGCACCCGCAAGCATCCCGCCCCGGTGCCCGCACCAGTCGTCCCAGTCCCAGCCCGCACCCGAGCAGAAGAGGGAGTGAACCGAGCGAACACGAGCGGGACGTGTCATCCGCCCTGGTCAGCTCTACGTCAGATCCTCGGTCGGGGCGGTGCCGGCATTGTTCTTGATCGACGCGATCCCGTTCTGCGCCGCCGCCTTCGTCGTGTACCCCTGACTCGCCGCGATGATCTCCCCGTTAGCCGCCTTCAGATGGAACCGGAACTTGCCTGCCGTGTCCTTGAACAACTCGAACTTTGCAGTCATCGCCACACCTCCCGCCGGGGTCCACGCCGGTCGCGGACCCCGCCCACCTCACGGTAAGCCGACCGCTCCCCCGCCAGCGGCGGAACACCACATTCCCGAGGGCAGCCTCGACCGCGGTTCTTCCAGGTCTCCGGGACGTGTCATCTTTCCTGGTCAGCGCGCTGCCCCAGGCCCCGATTCGTGCCGTCCATCCACGCAATCACGTCGAAGACCCGCAACGCCGAAATCTCCTCCGGCAGCCGGCCGCGGCCCGGATCTTCAGCAACCGCCCGTGCAACGCCCCGTCGTCGGCCCGCAACGCCTCCCGCACCGGATTCAGGTGAGCGCGTGCAGTGCCCACAACCCCCATCACCACCGAATCCCAGATCGGGTCAGATCAGGTACAGCCGGGGACGTTTGCGGGCGATCAGCTTCATGGCCTTCGTGCGGCCGATCCCGGCAGCGCCCACAGTGCGGTTTCCAGGTCCCAGGCGGGCCACCCGGGGCCGAGCGGGACCGATTCGTCGACCGGGTCCCGATCCGGTCCCACCGCCGTCAGACGGGCATTCAGCGCCTCCGCGTCGGTGCCGACGATTGCCCCGCGATGAACCGGTCTCCGCGCAGAGGACGCGATGGCGCCTGCCCACACCGCCCACATAGCCCAAGCACCCAGACGAGACCGCCATGCGAAACACCCTTTACCGACGCACACTGATAGCCGCCACACTCACGCCCGTCACCGCACTCGGCGCGGGAACCGCCACCGCCGCCTCTACCCCAAAGTCGGCCCGTCGAGGAATTCACCCACCAAGTCTCGTCCGACGCGGGCGCACTGCACACCCCGATCCCGTTCTTCTGTCCGTTCTGGGGAGGAGTGCCGCCCAGCGCGCATCCGAGGCGTAGGCCGCCTGGGGAGGAGTACCGGCGCAGGCAATACGGGATTCAGTGGAGTACTCCACTACTCCTCAACACGACCACCTCTGCCCTCAGGCTTCTAGATGTACCCACTGCCAGCCCCCTGCTCGAACGGTCCCTCGTTTCCTAGGAGCACTCGCCATGTCCACTCAAATCGACACGCAACTGTTCGGCATCATCCACGACGCCGTACGCCGTGACCTCGGCCGAATCTTCGACGCTCTCGCCACCCGTACCCCGCCGGCCGCCCGGCGTCGCGCAGCGCTCGCCGACCACCTGACGTGGACTCTCCGTTTTCTCGAACGCGTCCACGTAAGCGAGGAAGCGTACCTGTGGGACCTCACCTGCCGTCGGGACCCGTCGGCGACGTCGCTCCTGCGTGAACTCGCCGCCGGACATGTTCGCGTCCACCACGCCGCCAGTGCCGTCGAACACGCCGCCCACGCCTACCAGATTTCCGAGGCCACCAGCGTGCGGGACGACCTCCGCGGCGCACTCGAACGGTTGTGCACCATTCTGCTGCCCCAACTCGACCGGGAAGAAGCCGTGGTCGCACCCATCGTGGCCACGACCATCGCGGATATCGAATGGAACACCTGGCTGTACCGACATCTTCTTCACACCGACTCGGCCGAGGAACTCGCCAGGGAACGCCAATGGCTCACCGATGCACTCGAACCCGGGCGCCGCACTTACGCCAGACGCACTCTTCGATCACGACGCTGCTCACGAATCCGCAGTGCGCTGAAGCAACTCGAAACCGCACCTGCCCCTGTATAAGCCGAAACTCCCCTTCATCCACGAGTTCCCCTCGAACCGCCGCGAAGGAGGCGATGCCCGCAGTTCAAACCACTCCCCACGACCCGCCCCAACCAACCCCGCAGCACACCAGATACCAGAGAGTCAAAACCAATGAACAAGAACGCAGTCCGCACAATCATCGCCACTGCCGCCATCGCACCCGCGTTTTTCCTCGGGATCGGAGCAGGCACCGCATCCGCGGATCCGACTCTGACCACAGCCGGCCCCGGACAGGTGACGATCGGCTCGTCACCGGGCGGTGAAAGTTGGAGCTGTGTCGTAACCGGCACAATTACCCCGCACACGGTCGTCGGTAGCCCCGGAGACACTCTCACCGGATTCGATAAGGGCAAGCGGGTTACCGCAATGTGCGGCCGTATCGGGCTCCCTCCCGTCTATCCACTCACGGCATTCGCGGGGTCGTAGGTAGGGCGTCTGTGTGCTCTATACGCAACTTCGCATTTCACAGGCACCACCAACTCGCTCCCATCCGTCGCCGTATCGCCGGACATGAATCCGCCCAAGCACATACGAGCAATGAACGGTACTCATTCCGGATCGCATCCCCACCCCCCCGCCCCGGCACCACGCCGGACACAGAAAGGCACGACCAATGAATAAGAACGCACTCCGCATAATCATCGCCGCAGCCTCCCTCGCCCCTGCCGCCCTCCTTTTGGGAGCCGGCATCGCAGCAGCAGCGCCCACCCTCGACCCCGAGCCCGGCTTGCCCATAGGAGTCATGCTCGGCAGTGATGCACCTGCTCTGCCCCTGCCCGGCAAGACGGAGTCGTGGACCTGCGCGGTATACCAACCTGGGAGCTTCAACCTGGGATTCGAGTCCGGCCCTGCACTGAATGACGCGAGCAGCGTGACAGTCACTCCGATGCTCGGCGACTGGAAACCAGGATCAGTGAACGGTTTCTGCTTCGGCAGCCAAGGATTCACCACCGTCCCAGGAACCGCCGGGTGAGATAGGCACTCGCGCACCGTCCACCCCGCCGCTGCCAGAACGAACCTGAGCGGCAGGGTGGACGGCGGTCGTGCTGTACGCACCGGAGATCGACGATCGGGCAACCAACGAGGCGGGAAGGCTCCGATCGTTGACCACAAGTATCGGACCAAGTGGTCGCGTTTCACCGAGGAAGGTGCATACGATGAGGTCATGGCCAGTGTCTGGCCATTGGTCGGGCGGGACGAGGAACTACGCCTGATCAATGCCGCCGTGACCGCAGCCGACGATTACGGCGGGGTCGTGATCGCCGGACCCGCCGGCGTAGGGAAAAGCCGGCTCGCCCGCGAAGCGGTCACCCACATCAGTCCCGGACGGTGGCTGCCGCGATGGGCACGCGCAACCGCCTCCGCCCGGGCACTGCCCCTCGGGGCCTTCGCCGAATGGGCCGGCGACCTCGCCAAGGACCCGATGCTCGTCGTCCGCGGCGTCATCGAACACCTCACCACCGTCCCGTCGGGCGCGAAGGCCATCCTCGGGGTGGACGACGCACACCTACTCGACGACCTGTCCGCGTTCGTGGTCCTCCAGCTCGCCCAGCGACGGCTCGCCAAGGTCGTCGTCACGATTCGAACCGGTGAACCCGCCCCCGATGCGGTCACCGCACTCTGGAAAGAGGGGCACCTCCAGCGGGTCGAGCTCCAACCACTCTCCGAAACCGAAACCAAGGATCTCGTCACGGCAGTCCTCGGGAGCCCGCTGGAACCGTCCGCAACCCACCGGTTGTGGGACCTCACCCGCGGCAACACCCTGTACCTGCGACATCTGATCGACCAGGAACTCGTGTCCGGTCGGTTGACCCAGCACCGGGGCAGATGGACCTGGACAGGAACACCGATCGTATCCGCTGGGCTGGCGGAACTCATCGACACACAGATCGGCTCCTTACCCGACCCGATCTGCACGGTTCTCGACTTCCTCGCCATCGGCGAACCCATCGCCGAGGGCATGCTCGCGATGCTGACCGGTCCAGACGCGGTCGAGGTCGCACATTCCTCGGGATTGATCACCGTCGCACCCCGCGGACGCCACCTCGTCCGCCTCGCACACCCGCTCTACGGCGAAACTCGTCGCACCCGGGGCGCGACCCCGCTCCGGCTGCAGCGGCTGCGAGCGCAACTGGCCACAATTCTCGGCTCCGTTCCGGACGCCGATAGTCGCGACCTCGTCCGCCGCGCGGTACTGACACTTGAATCAGACCTCGAACCGGATCCATGCCTGTTCGAGAAGGCCTCCGCAGCGGCTCTTTCTCTCATGGACGCCGGCCTCGCGGAAACACTCGCCGCCACCGCCATCTCCAGCGGTGCCGGCTACAACGCTCACCTCACGCGAGCATTGGCGCTTGCCTCCCGCGGCTGCGGGGCCGATTCCGAGAAGACTTTCGCGCACATCCCGACCAGGGACCTCACCACCCGAGAGATCACCGATGTCGCGTGCATGCGTGCACTGACTCTGCTGTGGTTACTCGATCGCCCGGAGCAGGCCGGCTCGGTCCTCGACACTGCCGGGAATACCGCTACCGAGCCCGCCGCGCTCACCGCGTGCTACGCCAACATCCATGCGCACGAGGGGCGCCCGCAGCAAGCCGTCGATGACGCACACACCGCACTGGCCTCGCCACAACTCACCGACCTCGGCACCATGGCGGCAATCTGGGCACTGACCATCGGACTGGGCGACCTCGGACGCACAAATCAGATCGGACCGATCGCCACCCGAGGGTATGAACTCATCGCACGATCACCGCACGCCTCCCCGCTCCGCTATGCGCTCTGCGACTTCCACACCTTCGCCCTGCGACTCGCCGGCTATGTGACCGAAGCCGAACACGTCGCCGTTCAGGTCTGCGGAGACACCTCCGACGCCCCCGGCTGGCCGCAAATCATGTCCAGCATCCGGATGGGTCAAGCCGCACTGGCCGCGGGACGTCTCACCGACGCACAACAGTGGATCGAAGCACTCTTCGCACTCCGCCCCGCGGTGGTCGAAATCAGCGGATGGGTCACGATGTGGCTCGACGCGATCGCACAGGTCAGAGCGATGACAGGCGACCATGACGCAGCCGCCGCGATACTGCACAAGCGCGAATCGTTGAACCATATCGGATTCACCTACCAACAGCCCCAACACATACTCACCCGAGCCTGGGTGGCCGCGGCGCACGGAACAACCACCGAAGCAATTGACCTCGCCCGCCAGGGCGCCACCAACGCTGCCGCACACGACCAGCACGCCCAAGAAGTCGTCTGCCTGCACACCGCGACCCGCTTCGGGGACCGGACCACCACCGAACGACTTCGCGAGCTGGCCGAGCATGTAGACGGGCCACGCGCCCCCGCCGCCGCCCAACACGCCACCGCACTCGCCGACGGAGACCCCGAAGGCCTCGCCGACGCCTCCCGCCTATTCGAAGAAATGGGCGACCTGCTCGCCGCTGCGGATGCCGCCGCCCACGCCGCCACCGCCTACCGGCACCAGGGCCGCAACGGATCCGCCCTCGCCGCCACCGCCCGCGCACAACACCTGGCCGACACCTGCGGCGGCGCCCACACCCCCGCCCTCCGCGAAGCACAACAACCATCGCCGCTGACCGCCCGACAACGCGAGATCATCACCCTCGCAACCCAAGGCCTGACCAACAAACAAATCGCCGACCACCTGACCATGTCCGTCCGCACCGTCGAAGGACACCTCTACCGCGCCTCCCTCAAAACCGGTGCCAACGGCCGCGACGACCTCGGCGCGACCCTCACCGGGAAACAACGCGCCAAGGGTCGCCGTCAACTGGAGTAGCCCACTACTCCACCCCACCGTGCACGGCGAACACACCCTGAAACCATGACCACACCACTGACACCCCGCGAGCAGGCGCTACGGCGACTGCCACAGCCCTACTCCCTGGCCCTGCGACTGCGCGACGCCGGCGTCGCCGACGACCAAATGTGCACCTACCTCGACATCGACACCCACGCACTCGCGCCGCTCCTCGAACTCGCCGACGCCAAACTCACCGCTGCACTCCACACCACCCCAGACACCGAACCGGAGGCACAACCATGAACGGCCTCAAGACCGGGCTGATGGAACCCGCCGTCCATCCCCGCTACGCCCCGGACCTTCTACTGCGTAACACCCGAGCCCACGCGATCGCCGGCGGCGCCGATTCGATGTGGCTACCCGACCACCTCAACGGCCTCATACCCGCCTCGATCTGGAAACCCAAATACTCCGGTGTCGCCAAAATGATCCCGCGGGCGGACGCGTTCTACGAGCCCTGGACCACCCTCGGCTACCTCGCCGCCCACAACCGCCTCGCCCGCCTCCGCCTCGGGGTCGGCGTCACCGACGCGGGCCGCCGCAACCCCGCCGTCACCGCCCAAGCCGCCGCCACCCTCCACCACCTCAGCCGCGGCCGCGCCATCCTCGGCTTCGGCCCCGGCGAACGCGAAGGCAACCAACCCTACGGCGTCGACTGGTCCCAACCCGTCGCACGATTCGAGGAAGCACTCGCCACCATCCGGGCCCTATGGAATTCCGGCGGCACACCCATCACCCGGGACTCGAAATTCTTCCCACTACGCGACGCCGTCTTCGACATCCCACCCCACAAAGGAACCCGGCCACCGATCTGGATCGCCGCGCACGGACCGCGGATGCTCCGCATCACCGGCCGCCACGCCGACGCCTGGCTCCCCAGCTACGCCCAAACCGCAAAGGAGTACGCCGAGAAACTCGCCATCATCCGGGCCAGTGCGGACAACGCCGACCGCGACCCATCATCGATCCTGCCCGCCGCCTTCTTCTTCATCCTCACCGCCCGCACCAACACCCAGGTCGACGAGATGATCAACTCCGTCCCCGCCCGCGTCTTCGCCCTCTGTGCCCCCGCTCACGTCTGGGCCCGCCACGGAGTCGAACACCCCCTCGGCCCGAACTTCACCGGCGCCCAGGACCTGCTCCCCCACACCATCGACGAACCCACCGCCCTCGACTACGCGCAGCGCGTCCCACCGTCCCTCGTCCGCGAAACCCTCCTCACCGGCACCCCCACCGACATCCTCGACCAACTCGCCCAATGGCGGGACAACGACGCCCGCTACGTCGTCCTCGGCAACCTCAGCGCTTTTCATCCCCGGCTCAGCGTCGGCCTCACCGCCTCATCACTGCCACTCATCCACATCCTCCGCGGCATGAAACGGCTCTGAGGAGACCCCAGACATGGCGGCAAGGTCACCTACGTGCACCCGGATCTGATCACATAGCGCGCAGTCCTGAGGGCTGGGATCGCCATTCGTCCCAGTGCAGCTGGACCCAGCCCTTCTGCTTCTTGCTGAGCGTGATCCCCACCTTGTTTCCGTGAATAGCACCGTATAACGGATACTTCCGGATCTCGTCCGTGAGGTCGATGGTGCCGGCACTGTCGATCGCGATGAGACCGTGGTCGAAGAGCCGGTGGAGATCGCGGCGGAGCAGGAGTCCGCCTTCGCTGTCATGGACTCCGATGTCCGCGTAGCTGTACAGATGACAGGCTTCCAGTGTTTCCGCTGGTGACGGCCCGGTGAAGGCACAGTTCGATCCGTAACGCCGGATGAGTTCCGCGCGAAAGGCGGGTTGCCCGAGACGAACTCGGACCGGGCGGGTTGAGTGACCTCCGCCCGAGAGCTGTCTGCTGGTGGCTTCGACGATCGTGAGCGGCTGGCCCGGTGCGGCCGCCTCGACCGCTGCCCGGAAGTCATCCCAGCGGAGTTCGCGGATACTGTTCTGCGAGTATTTTTTCACGCACAGTGCGCGCAGTTGTTGGGCGTCGAGTACGCCGGCGAGGTCGACCCATCCCTGGTCGTGTGTCGTCCGAAATGTTGTGACGTTCGACTCGGTGAAGGTCGGCTCGTCGAACGCGGTTCCACAGTCATAGCAGCGGTACCGCGGCTGCAGCGTCTTACGCTCCAGGTAGTTCGTGGTCCCGCACTCTTTGCAACGACCGATCGCCTTGGTCTTCTCACCCTCGGTGATCGTTTCGATCACCGAGGCGCCGATGAGGTCGTTCTGGTCCCAGACGACGATGGCGTCGCCGGGACAGACTTGACGTGAGTTCGCCACGTTGCTGTCCCAGCTGTAGTGGCTGGCGGCGTCGTCGTCGTACTTCTCGCCACCGCCCAGTCGGCGGTACTCAGTTTTGGTCATCACCAGCCAGGCGCGGCGCTGCGCGGGTGCACCCTGCGGTGCCGTCGTGAGGGTGAAGCCAAGGGCTTCGAGCGCTTTGACCACCGTGTGTTGTCCGCCGGAGAATTCGGCTGCGGTCAACGCGCGGCCGGCGACGTGGGCGTGGGCGACGCCGACGATCGCTTTCGAGTCGTACTCGCGTCCGTCGTAGAGGATCCGGTAGAACCGCGCTGGCGCGAAGCCGTACTTGGCAAGAAACTGGTCCTGCCCGAGTTCGTCGCACTCCGTGATGGCGTCGAGCACCGATTCGCGGGTGATGTCGGCGAGGGTCACGGCGAAACAATAGCGGGGTGGGACGACATAGTGGTGGCTCGGGTACGCCCCGAACCTGGCCGCGTCACCGCCCTACAGGCGGATAGTGCGAGGATCTGGCCGGCTCTCGGCGGCTATGCGCCGCGGCGGACACGGGCGTTGTCGACCCCGGACGGCCGCAGCACCCAGGTACCGCCCACACGCGTAGCCGGCAGAACCTTCCTTCTACAAAACACAACACGCGCCCGTCACCGATAGATGACGGGCGCGTCCGATCTTCGCAGAGAGCGAGGGTTACGAGTTCACGAGCTGGCTCGCACGTTGGAACGTGACGCCGAGGAGTTCACCGATGTCACGAACGGGCACGTTCTCCTTCGCAAGGCACTGCGCAAGGATCCTCGACTCCGTGAGAGCGAGCGACTCGAGTCGGGCAGCCTCCTTGCGGTCCTTGCGGATCTGTTCCGCTCGGGCGCTGGCATCAGTGACGGCGCCGACCGCGACTCCCACGTCGACGACAACGTCCGCGATGAGCGTCCCTGTTTCAACCGCGATGAACTCGCGCGCCATCTGCTCGGTCTCGCCGAGGCGGCGGGCCTGGGTCAATCCGTCGAGTTCGGGAATCGACACCATCCACCACTTGCCGTCTCGTGTCACCTCGACTTTGTAGACCTTCATGGTTTCTTCCTTCGATGGGTGTTGGATCTGGGTTGCCAGGCTTGGGGTTAGGCCGGGGCTGTTGCCAGCCCCGGCGGTCGGACACTGCTTGCTGGCCTCGATGGCCTTGTTCACCTTCCGGACCACCCCCCGGAGAGATGGTTTTGTGCCCGTCGGGGACGGACACCGCCGCTCCGTTGGGGCCGCCCCAGAAGGTGTGGCTACCTTCGGTGCGTTCTGCGGTGAATCCGGCGGCCTTGAGGCGTTTGACGAGCTTCCTGGTCGGTTCCTCTGCGATCCAGAATGGTCTAACCCGTTAGACACTTTCTAGTCAAGTAAACTAGACAGATTTGTCGAGCAAACCTGACAGGCCGAATGCGCGTCATCGAGCCCTTCCGCATCGCTCGGTCCATCCTCCGGACGTAATCGCCGTGATCCATCCGACGCACGCCCTCAAGGCGTAGCGGTGCGCGAGCGCCATGGACCGGTCTTGAACGCGGTCAGCATGTGCCCGGCGCCAAAGCGCCCCACCGATCGCGAGGAGGCCGAGGCGGTCGAGGCTCGGCCCCCGAGTCCGATGGAGGCCAGTGCAGTGCCCATCATGAGCACGCCGACGACATCTCCGCCGGTCACGCTGGGTAAACGACGACACCAGCCCTTTCCCGAGGAGCGGAGAGGAGCGTCCTTTTCGGTGGTCGAAACCGTTCTAAACTTCCTGATGGGTTCCGCGGGACGTGTCATCTCCACAGTTCAGCGGCAGCCGATGTGGACGGACAGGTGGACCCGTGCCGGGCCGCCCGGTGAGTTCCAGCCCGGTGGGGCGTCAGCGGTGACCGTGATATCGACCTCGTCTGGTTGGGGCCAGTCAATCGACTGGTCGATGTCGAGGTACCTGTTGGTGGCGTCGACGTCGGTGCGGATGAGTCCCTGGTCGACGTTCTCGACGGCGAGTATCTGAGATCCGCTGATGGCGTGAAGCTTCCATCCGCGCGGGGCGTGATGTCGACTGTGAGTGCGTCTCCGCTCCCGTAGCAACGCGCATCGAGCTGGTCGGGGCGAGGCGTGGTGATTTCGGTATCCGAGTGGTCCTCACCCCAGCCGATGATGATGCTGCCCAGATCGGTGCTGGCACCGGTAGCGATCACTCCGCTGGTCGAGGCTGAGACCGCCGCGGCCTTGCGGCCCTCATCGCCGCCGCACGCGATCAGCGCAGCGACACCGCCGACGCCAAGCGCTGCAGCAACAGCAGTCCTGCGGGGCCGCTTGTGGGACAGGGTCATCGGTTTGGAGTTCCTTTCGGTGCACGGAGGGGCCATGCCGCCCGGTGGGTCAGATCACTTGAAGACATCGACGAACCAGCGGCCATCAGTCTTCTGGGTTGTGACGGTCTGGATGCCGCCGTCCACCGGCTGGCCGGGCTTCATCAGGGACAGGTCGACCAGGTAGACCCCGTCAGACAGCTTGAGCGTGCGGATGCAGTAGTTGGTGCCGACCGGCACAGCATCGATGAACTTTTCTCCCATTCGGTGAGCACCGTCTCGGTCTGAGCGATCACTGCCTCCTGGTCGATGTCCGGGACTTCGACCTCATGCGGTTCACCTTTGTCGCCGGCCGCGAGCGGGGTCACCACGGCCACTGCGATCCCGCCACCGACCAGGGCGCCCGCGGCAGCGGCGGGGATACCCGCCGCCGCGGCACCGATACCCGCGCCCGCGGCGGTGCCGATGATGCCGACTGGCACCCATCCGATTCCGGGGAGGAAGACGGTGCCCGCGGTCATTCCGGCGATGCCGCCGATGGTGCCACCGACCAGAGCGCCTGCACGCCGAAGATCCGCAACGCGAAAACTCCCCGGGCAACCCGGCCGCCGCCCGGATCGACAACAACCGACGATGCAACGCCCGGTCGTCGGCGCGCAACGCCTCCCACACGACCGTGACCAGATCTGAGGACCCGACCAACCAGGGACCGGCACAACCAAAGACTCGCCGATATATCGCAGTGGGGGCGGGGCAATAACCCCCGCACACCGCGATTTGGAAAAAAGGCCAAGCAGCACCGCGGAATCATACACTAACAGCCCAGGCCACACCCCACCGCCGGAAGCGCGCCCCGCCCCGAGCGCCCCGAATACGGCA
>NZ_JBHURF010000015.1:12043-237638 GCF_042674125.1 Rhodococcus sp. NPDC056960
ACCTTCACCCGAACTGCCCCCCCCCCCACCCACCCCCCGCCAAAACAAACCACCCGCCGAAATACCGCCGTGCGGCCTTCATATCCCCGCCCCCACTGCGATATTGGTAAAAGCGGCAATGGAGCTCGGCTTCTTCATCCATGCTCTGCCCTGCCACATCGGCAAGGAGGAAAGGCCGACCTGCCGCGTCCGGCCATATTCGGGAAAGCGGAATGGTGACACAACCGCACGTCGACACGCCAATCCGCATCGCGACGATCAGAATTATCTTCGCTGTAAGGTCAGATCCGCGGTGGAGGTCTGCGGAGCAGCAGTGCCTTGCGCGCGGAAGCGACTCCATATCGGCTCGAGAAGGACCGGCGCGACCACACCACACCACCGCGTCACTCCCCGAGAACCGGCCCACCACCAATAACACCCAAACATACTCTTGACCAACGGTTTTAGGTGCAAGCCGCGCGGGGGAGAGACCGCACCACAGCGCTCAGGTGACGGTGTAGCCGAGCTGATGGGCCGCACTGTCGATCGGCCCGGACAAGCCCGGATGCGACAACGGCAGCGACAACACCGGCAGCACAGGGAACGCATCGGCGGCGCGTTCGCCCACCGCGACACAGACACCGCCGGCGAACCGGCCACGATAGATGATCCCATCGAGATCCACGTGGGCCCGGTGAATGGTGCGGGCCCAGTGCTGGGTTCGGCCGTGGACCGCGGAGTCGAGGGCATGGTTGCCGCCGACCCGGGTCGCCCACGTCCCCTCACCGATACCGGACACATCGAGCAGTCTCAGCGGCCGGGAAAATCGCAGCCCGGTCAGATACGGGTCACCGCGGTCCCGGTCGATGACCCGGGCGCTCTGAAACGCCTCGGCCAGCCCACCCCGCGGACTGGATGCGCCGTACCAGATGCCGTAGCCGGCATGCTCGGACCGCGGGAGCGGATGATGGTCGAACCGCAGGATCGGCCCGAACCTGCGCATCGCATTCCACGGCACAACGTGCGCGCCGGTGGTGCGATGCACCCGCCAGACCACCTCGGTCGGGTGCCAGTCGATCACTTCCTCCGGACGTAGGCCCGCGCCGCGGAGGACGGCGATGGTCGGCGGTGGCGGCAGCATCACCCCCATCTACGCCGATTCCCAGTCGGCGGCGACGAGCACATCGGCGACTTGTTCGATGTCGGCGGCGGTCCCCGCACTGCCGATCAGCCATGCCACGATCGACACCGGCCGCCCCTCGACGATCAGAGACGGCTGCGGATGGGTCAGCAACGCCTGCACCGTCAACGGGTGCAGATCCTTCGCCAGCAACGGCAGCACCCGGTCCAGGTGCGGCACCGCCCCGGTGTCGGTGAACTGAGCGGGCGGCAGCAACCGGTTCCGGCCCGACGAAAACGCCCACAAGGTGCCCTCGCCGAGGCGTTGCCGGATCCGGGCCGAGGTCACCCCGAGACGGTCCGCGGCCTCAGCAATGGACAGGGAGCCGTGCACCAGTTCCTGCATGCGAATGTCGCGGTCCACCCGTGCCGCCGTCGCCGCCGCCGGATCGTCGACGAACCCGGCATCGTCGAGCAAGGCAGCGTCGTGCTCGGACAACGCCGGCGCCGCCGGATTCCGGTCGGACAGACTGTGCAGGATCTGCGCGAAGAACGGCCGGCCCACGTCCGTGCCGGTCACCTCCCGCAACGCATCCTCGAAACCGAGATCACCACGCAGATAGCGGGCCTCCGTGCTGACATCCGCGGCCTCATTCATCACACCCACCCTCGCTTTCACCAGTTATCGAGCACAAATACATGATAGCCCGAGGTGGGAAGGGTCGCTACCGGGTGCCTGCGAGGGTAGACATCACCCCAGCGTTGCCAGGTCCCGGGAATCTCCGACGCCGACCCACCGATCGATGCCGTCCCAATCCCGCATCAGATTCACCCGGACCGATTCCTCGATGTAGTGGGTGGCGCGTTCAAGCGCCCGCTCGCCCTGTGGTTTATACGCCTCCGGCGTGGGCATGGTGCTCCTGCTGGTCGTGGTCGTCATCGTGGGGGTTTCCTTCCTCGTTCAGTGGTTCACCGTCGGCAGGGAGAACGCCTCGGTGAGCAAGGCGCCTTTCTGGGCGTCAGACAGGCGGAACCCACCCAACCGACCCTCAGCGACCCGACAGCACCTTGCTGTCCCACCTCGCCCTAGTTATCAAAGACATCATGCGGTCACCCTACGAGGGCATCGGGAAACCCGAACGCCTCCGCCACATCGACGACAACGTCTGGTCGCGGCGCATCACCCAGGAACACCGGCTGGTGTACGTGATCGTCGACGACACCCTCGTCATCCAGCAAGCCCGCTACCACTACTAGAACCGACCGAACCGGCGCCCGATATCCCCATGCAGGGGTGCCGGGCGCCGGCTCGTTTCTTCGCGAAGTCGGCGGGCCCGTGCCTGCCGCGCTATTGGGACTTCTTCTCCGCGATCGCGGTCGCCGGATGCACCGCGATCAAGCCGAGGCCTTCGCGTCGCTTGCACAGCCGCGCCAGTTCGCGATACGCGGCCTCACCGAGCAACTCGGTCAGCTCCGGCGCATACGACTGCCACACCGGTTTGGCGCCTACGTGCGCGTCCGGCGAGCCGGAGCAGTACCAGTTCAGGTCCGCGCGGCCCTGACCCCAACCACGTCGGTCGTACTCGGTGATCGTCTTCAGGACCTGCTCGCCGTCGGGTCGCTCCACCCATTCCTGGGTGCGCCGGATCGGCAGCTGCCAGCACACGTCCGGCTTCACCTCGCACGGCTCGATGCCACGGGCGAGCGCCATCGCATGTAATGCGCACCCGATGCCATGATCGCCCGGCCCTCTCACGGAAGCGCCCGGTAGTGAGCAGGATCACGATTCGACGCGCATTCGGGCGCGACTCGGCGGGCGACCTCGCGGGGTCGATGAGCGGCGGGTCCCCCGCGACGAACGGTCAAGGGCGGCGGGCCGTGGCGAACACCGGCTGTGATCCGGTGAACATCGCGATCTTTCGGGGTGGTCGCGTCACGTCGCCCACTCCTACACTGGCCGCCGTGAGCCTCCAGATCAGTGATCCCGCGCCCCCGTTGCAGTCGAGCCGGATTCGGCACTCGGCGTTTCAGCAGAAGGTGACGTCGGCGGAGGAAGCGGTCAAGGCCATCAGTCCGGGTGACACCGTCGCCGTCAGCGGCTTCGCCAGTGCAGGGACACCCAAGGCGGTCATCCCGGCCTTGGCTGGTCGGATCCACTCCGCCCGGGCGTCCGGCGCGAATTTCACCATCGACTTGCTGACCGGGGCGTCCGTGTCGACGGAGACCGAGAGGATGCTCGCCCAGATCGACGGAATCGCCCTGAGAATGCCCTACCAGGCGGAATCGACGGCACGGCAGAAGATCAACCAGGGCCGGATGGACTACGTCGACATCCACCTCTCGCACGTGGCGCAGCAGGTCTGGGAGGGCTACTACGGCGCGGTGAACGTCGCGGTTGTCGAGGTCTCCGGCATCACCGACACCGGCGAGTTGATCCCCGCCGCGTCGGTCGGAAACAACAAGACGTGGCTCGACGTCGCGGAGAAGGTCATTCTCGAGGTCAACTCGTGGGTTCCGGACGCGATGGACGGTATCCACGACATCTATTACGGCACAGCGCTGCCCCCGCACCGCCGGCCAATCGAACTCATAGACGTCGAGGACCGGATCGGGCAACCGCATTACCGGGTGGACCCGGCCAAAGTCGTTGCGGTGGTGGAGACGAATGCCCCCGACAGTGCGAGCGCGCTGACCGCTCCGGACGCGGTCAGCGAGGCGATCGCGGCCCACGTGCTGGACTTCTTCGACCACGAGGTGAGGCGCGGCAGGCTCCCGGCGAACACCCTGCTGCCACTGCAGGCGGGCGTCGGGAACGTCGCCAACGCCGTACTCGGTGGGCTCGATCGCGGCCCGTATCGCGGTTTGACCTGCTATTCCGAGGTCATCCAGGACGGGATGCTGCACTTGATCAAGCACGGCACCGTCCGGTTCGCGTCGGCTACCGCGCTGGCACTCTCGGAGGCCGGGATCGAGGAGTTGACCTCCAACATCGACTTCTATCGGCAGCACATCCGGCTCCGCCCGCAGGAAATCAGCAACCACCCCGAGGTGGTCCGCCGATTGGGAATCATCGCGATGAACGGGATGCTGGAGGCCGACCTCTACGGGAACGTCAATTCGACGCACGTGATGGGCACCAAGATCATGAACGGCATCGGCGGATCCGGGGACTTCGCGCGCAACGGATATCTGTCAATGTTCCTCAGCCCGTCCACCGCGAAGAACGGGGCGATCTCGTCGATCGTCCCGATGACCCCGCACGTCGACCACACCGAGCACGACACCCAGGTGCTGGTGACCGAGCAGGGCCTCGCCGACTTGCGGGGGCTGTCGCCCCGCCGCCGGGCACGGGTGATCATCGAGCGCTGCGCGCATCCGGAATTCCGGTCGCTGCTCACCGACTACGTCGAGCGAGCGAACGCCACTCCGGGAGCCGGCCAGACGCCGCACCTGCTCGGGGAGGCGTTCTCGTTTCACCAGCGGTACCTGGAGTCCGGCTCGATGCGACTCTAGAACGGTCGCCTTCCCGCTCCCGTCGGGCGGTGGATCTTCCGGGACTCGTCGCGAAGGCAAGGCGAGGCGATCCGGGAGTGGATGGGCCCGATGGCCGATGAGATTCGGATAGCGTACTGACGCAAGGGATGTGAGCGCCCGTTGATCCGGGTCGACGGGCGGCCCGTCGACCCTGCGCCCAGGCAGTTAGATCTGAGGCGCCTCCCGCCTGCCCGTGAGTCAACCCGTCCTCCGGACTCGATCTAGCGGATCTACCAGACATGGGACTGATCCGCGGACACAATAGAGAGGTGGGCGAGGACCGAGTCCGAGGAGGGGCAGGCTGCTCGCGTGGTCCGAGCGTCCAGCCGAAGACCTCCATGATGTGACCTTGTCGGGTGCGGCCAGCGACGAGATCGGCGCTCCCGTGGTGATCGACTTCCTGTATTCCGTCTACGGTTCCCCCGGTGCATCGCTGATACTCGTCTACCGCGGCCGCGTCGACAACCTCGCCGAGAGCGGCGACGGGTTGGCGACAGGTCAAGACTGACAGCCGTTCAATACGAGTTCGGCTCAACCGATCACCACGTGGCCCGGTGTGCGGAGCTGACCGGGCCGTAGCGGCAGTTCGTCCCAACGCCGCCACTACTGGGGACGGACGACAACCAGATGGGGGCGAAGTCGTCGGCGGGATCTCGACGGCCGCAACGACGTTGCAAATCAGCGCGGCGCAACCATATGGACGGGGCATACGAGGGTCCGCGGAGTGCGCGGCGGCGCTGCACGTGCGCGACTGAACCGGCGAGGACGACCTCGCCGACCAACTGGAGGCCGTGTTGGGGATGTCCGCGACGCCGATGCTCCGACCTCTCGCCGTCGACCTCGAGGAACTCTCGTCGCTGTTCGAGGGCGACCCGGCCGTTGCCGACCGGCTCGACATCGCGATCTCCGGGCGCGGTGCATGCACAGGGATGGCTCGCGGACAAGGGTTACCGCGCCCGACCTCCGCCCGACCTCCGCGCGGCCTCGTGGAAGAGCGCTCACCGCGCAGCGACCAGCGGGTGCGGTCTCGCGGGTTCGGGCTGATCGCGGCGCCGGCCGCACCGCGCTCGGAGTGGTCATGTCCGAGGCGGGAAGCGTACCGGCCACCGTTCATCATCAGGGTGTCGGATGGTCTGGTCTGCTCTTCTCACCCGTTGCAGCTCGTGGGCCACGGATGCACCGCGGCCCACGTGAACTCATTCCGATCAGTTCGTCTCGTAGGCGTCGTAGCCGTTGGCCTTGATGTCGTCCCAGCGAGCAAAGTACTGCGGCACACCCCCCGAATAGTTGAGCATCTGCGCCGGCTTGCCGGGAACGTTCGCGCCCCAGTACCAAGACCGTGCCTTCGTGAACATCGAGTTCAAGAACAGTTCGTCGACGTGCGCACGCCACTGCTTCTCCGACTCAGCGGTGTTCTCGAACCGGGTGATGTCTTGGTCGCGCAGATGTTGAAGGAACTCGACGACGATCTCGCCTTGGTACTCGGCGGACGTGGGACCGTTACAGAATCCGGACGGGCTCTGCGGGCCGTAGAGGAACATCATGTTCGGGAACCCACGGGTAGACAGGCCCATGCAGGTGTCGACCCCGGACTTCCACTTGTCCTGGATGCTCAATCCGTCGACACCTTGGACGTCGATGGCCATGATTCCGCCACTGTTGTTGTCGAAGCCGGTGGCCAACACCAGCAGGTCGCATTCGATGACGCCCTCGTCGGTCTCGACGCCGTGGGGCAGCACCCGGCGGATCGGGGTGATATTGGAGTCGATGACATCGACGTTGCTCTGGTTGATGACGTCGAAGTAGTCCTGCTCGAGTGATGGGCGTTTGACTCCGTAGGGGTGCGGCGGTGTCTCGGGCGCCACGATCGCGGCCTTCTTCGGATCGGTGACCCGCTCGAGGACCTTGCTGCGCCAGAAGTCGTAGAAGGTACGGTTGGCCTCCTCGTCGACGAGGATGTCCTGGAAGGTACCGAGCCACATCTCGAAACCACCTTCGGACCACATCTTCTCGTAGATCGCGTCGCGCTCCTCCTTGCTCAGGTCAGTGGCGTTCTGCGGCAGGAAGTCGAAGTCGAAGCCTGCGAAGGCCTTGTAGCGTGCCGCGAACCGCTCGGGCAGTCCTTTCCGGAAGTTCTCGTTGTCGTCGGGGCTGAGCGTGCGCTGCTGCATCGGAATCGCCAGGTTCGGGGTGCGCTGGAACACCGTGACGTGTTCGGCGACGTGACCGGCTTCCTGCACCACCTGCACGCCACTCGAGCCGGTGCCCATGACGACGACCTTCTTGCCGGTCATGTCCACGCCCTCCTGCGGCCAGCGGGCAGTGTGGTGGCATTGACCGGCGAACGAGTCGAGCCCGTCGAGATTCGGGTAGAGCGGCTTCGCACCGAATCCAGTGGCGACGATCACCTGACGTGCCTTCTGGACCTTGCCGTCCGCGGACCGCGCGGTCCACTCGCGGGAGGCCTCGTCCCACGTGCACGCCTCGGCGAAGGTATCGAACACGACGTCGCGCGTGAGATCCAGCTGCGAGTCGACGTATTCGAAGTAGTTCCGGACTCCGGCGAAACCTGGATACAGTTCGGCGAAATCGTAACTTTTCCACAGGTCCTTGTGCGAGAACTGGTAGATCTGTCCGGTGCTATCGGTTCGTGCACCGGGATAGCAATTCCACCACCAGATTCCGCCTAATCCGCCGGCCGCGTCCCAGACCTTGACGGTGAAGCCGAGGTCGCGAAGCCGGTCCAGCGCATACAAGCCGGAGAAGCCTCCGCCGATGATCAGGACGTCGAGCACATCGTTGTCAGAGTGCGAGCCGGTGCGGGTGGCCGTGTCGGCCTGGGATGCCGTCATTGGTTCCTCCTCGAGGTTTCCCGGGACGTGTATTCCTGCCCGGACATGTATGACGTTAGAAGCGACCGTGTGATGTGAAGTGTCCGAAATCGAATCACGAGTGCCGAGCGGTTCCAAGATAGTCTCAAGAACCACAAGGACATTCGAGTTCCGCCTTCCGACGGACCAGGCGGCAGTAGCCAGTATTGTTCCCGGGCGCGCGCCACCGACCGGGATTCAGAAACCGAGGTCGCGGCCGATCAGTTCCTTCATGATCTCGTTCGACCCCGCCCAGATCCTCGTGACCCGCGCATCCCGCCACGCCCGCGCCACCCGGTATTCGTTCATGTAGCCATAGCCGCCGTACAGTTGCACGCAGTGGTCGATCACCCGGTTCTGGACGTCGGCGGTCCACCACTTCGCCTTCGCCGCGTCGACGGAGGTGAGCTCACCCGCCACGTGGGATTCGACGCACCGGTCGACATACGCCTGCGTGACCTCGATCTGCGTCACCAGGTCGGCGATCAGAAACTTGTTGTGCTGAAATGTTCCGATCGACTGACCAAAAGCCTTTCTCTCGCAGCAGTAGTCGATGGTCTCGGCAAGGATCTGCGCGGCGTGCGCAAGATTCGCGACAGCACACCCCAGCCGCTCCTGGGGCAGGAACGACATCATGTGGATGAAGCCGCGATCGAGCTCACCGATGACATCGGCGTCGGTGACCCGCACGTTGTCGAGGAACAACTCGGCGGTGTCGGCTTCGTCCTGGCCGACCTTGTCGAGTTTACGGCCCCGCTCGAATCCGGGCAGTGACGTCTCGACACCGAAGAGGGTGATGCCCTTGGCCTTCTTCTCCGGCGAAGTCCGTGCCGCGATCACCACCAGGTCCGCCGAATAACCGTTGGTGATAAACGTTTTCGCGCCCGAGAGCACCCACCGGTCGCCGTCGCGTACCGCGGTGGTCTTGAGTGCGGCCAGATCCGAACCGCCACCGGGTTCGGTCATCCCGATCGCCGTGAGCATCTCACCCGAACACACACCGGGCAGCCACCGCTTCTTCTGTGCGTCGGTGGTCAGTTGCACCAGATACGGCGCTACGACATCGCAGTGGATGCTCACACTCGACGCCAGGGCAGCGTTGGTCTTGGCCAGTTCCTCGATGAGCACCGCGTTGAAGCGGTAGTCACCCGCGTCCGCACCCGTGTACTCGGCCGGCACCTCGAGTCCCAGCAGATCGTGTTTGCCTGCTTCGAGCCAGAAGTCGCGGGGCAGCGCCTTGTCGGCCCGGACGTCGTCGGCGCGCGGTTCGAAGTGCCGGACGAGGAACTGACGGACGGAGTCCCTGTAGGCCTCGTGGTCGTCGCCGTAGACAGTGCGCTTCATCATTGATCATCCCTTCGGATCGGTCCGCCGCCACCCGGCGGGACGGCGCGAGGAGCCGGGTGACTGGGGTCGCCCGTCCTGCGCCTATCGTCTCCGCCATGGAGGTGGCTGGGATGTCCCGATACGCGACAAGGGGTTTCGGGATCAGGATCCGAAGCGTTCGTTCTCCAGCCCGAGCGCGCGGATCTTGCGGTACAGCGTCGACCGGGCGACACCGAGCCGATCGGCGGCGAGCGACTTGTTGCCGTCGGCCTCGTCGAGGGCACGCACGATCGCTTCCCGCTCACTGCGTTCGAGGGAGGTGAGCTGCCGGCCCGATCCCAGTGCGCGGTAGTCGTCGGGAAGGTGTTCGAGTCTGATGTCGAATCCCATCGACCGGGCCATGGCTGTGCACAGGACGGCATCGAGCTCTCGGACGTTGCCCGGCCAGTGGTGGGCAACCAGAGCCCGGTGGGCTGCCGGCTGCAACTGCGGGGTGGGCCGCCCGGGGAGGTGAGCGCCGAGCAGTTCACGTGCGAGGTCGTCGAGATCCTCGATCCGCTGGCGCAGCGGCGACACGGACACACTTCGGCGCACATGGGTGTGCACCTGCTGGCCGGCACCGTCCGGCGCCGTCGAGGTCGCGGTCGCGACGATCGGCGCGGACATCGTCGCGGCCGCGTCCAGTAGCCGGCGGGTGGGAGCGACCGCGGCGTCCGGTATCTCGTCCACGTGCTCGACGATCCACGGGACGTTGCTCGACAGGCGCGCGCGCAGGTCTGCGACGGTCTCGGCGGTCAAGGTGGACCCGTCGACCACGGGGATGTCGCCGTCGTGGCCCCAGCGTTGCTGAATGTACCGGGCGACATGCGACTTGCCGACCCCGGACTCGCCGGTCACCAGGACCGGGCCCACCGTGCCCGCGATCTCGTCGATACGGCTCTGCAACCGGTGCGTGGCCAGGCTGCGGCCCACGATCCGGCCCGCGGACTCGGTGGCGGGAGCGTGACGCGACGCGGGAAGCACGGCCGTGTGAGGACGGGAGACCGCGGACGAGACCATCGGACGCAACTCGAGAATCGCACTGAGCTGCTCGCCCGACTCGCTCACCCGACGCGCATGAACCCGCACGTCGATGCCGTCCGCGAAACGCAGCGGTCCTTCCCATTCCTGCTTCGTGCCCAGATGGCTGCTGATCCAGTCCCAGATCATCATCTGATCCGTCGAGTCCATCAGCCGAGACGCGGTCGGAGTTGCGATCACCGTGTCCGGACTCATCGCCACCACCGCGGCATTGCCGCGGCGCTTGCTCCGCATGTATTCGCGCAGCAGAACTTGCTCACTCTTGGCGGACTGGTTGAAGAGCCGCTCCTCGACGTCCCGGACCGCGGAGAAGATCAGCGGCGCCATCAGGTCGCTGACCTGATCGACGTTGCATGTGATGTCGAGGATGCCCACCACCGTGCGCGAGACCGGGTCGACGATCGGCGAGCCAACGCACGCCAGCGACTGCAGGGACTCGAGCATGTGCTCGCCGCCGCGCACCCGGAACGCTTTGCGTTCCTCGAGGGCCGTGCCGATGCCATTGGTGCCTGCGTACTCTTCGGAGAACATGAAGCCCGGCGCCACCTGGGCACGGTCGAGACGGCCGAGCAGTGACCTCACCCCCGTGCGGCGGTCGACAATGGTGGCATCCTGATCCGCGAGCAGGATCGTCACCGGCGCATCGGCGAGCTGTTCGGCCAGCCGATCCACGACGGGGCGAGCGGCACGAACCAGTTTCGAATCGGTGTAGGTATCGTCGATGAACCGAAACCGCGAGCCGTCCGGCGCCGCCCCGATGGCGCGGCACCGCCGCCACGACTGTTCGATCTCCGGTCGCAACCTCAGCGGAGCACCCTCATCCGCATCGAGGGAACGATCGTCCGCACGCGCGGAGGACCGGTCGGTCACCACACCACATCACCACCTCGGAACACCTCACAGCCAGTACGTTCATTATGTAACCGAGGTCACACAGGCTGCGAGTGTCCCAGAACGCTACACCACGTCCTCGCGCCACAGATGACGCATCCGCGCCTTGTCGAGTTTGCCCACCGACGTCGTGGGGATCTGGCCGACCCGCACGAACGAGTCCGGAAGCCAGAACTTGGGTAGGGACGCCGCCAGATGGGTCCGCAGTTCGTCGTCGGTGACCTCGCCGGTGAGCCGGACCCACGCCACGGGGCGTTCCTGCCAGGTCTCGTGTGGAACGGCGATGACGGCGGCTTCGAGGACAGCCGGGTGGAGCAGCAGCTTGTTCTCCAGCTCGACCGAGGAGATCCACTCCCCTCCGCTCTTGATGAGGTCCTTCACGCGGTCGTGGATTTGGACCTGGCCGTCGGGGTGGATCACAGCGACGTCGCCGGTCCGCAACCAGCCGTCGTCGAACGCGTCGGCAGCACGGTCGTCGTCGAGGTAGGTGCCGGTCACCCACGGCGAGCGAGCTTGCAGTTCACCCGTGGTGAAGCCGTTCCACGGCAGGGTCCGACCCTCCTCGTCGACGATGCGCACCTGGAACAGCGGCAGGGGCCGTCCGTGGTTTGCGGGGGCGTGACTGAAGGTTCCCATAGGCGAGGTCTCGGTCATCCCCCATCCGTTGACGGTCGACACTCCGTGCGCCGCCCACCAGTTCACCAGACCCGACGGCGGCGCCTGGCCGCCCAGCCACAGGGTCCGCAGGCTCCCGAGATCGTAGCGGCCGGGATCGGCGTCGAACCGCTCGCGCATGAGCGCCGCGACAGCCGGTACGCCGACGACCACATCCGGGGTCTGCTCGGTGGTGATGCGTAACAGCTCCGCCGGTGAGGGGTGCGGTCCGGGAAGGACGAGGCGCGCCCCCTGCAGGACACCCGCGTGCGGAACACCCCAGCTGTGGACGTGGGACATCTGCGTGGTCAGCAGATACGAGCGTGACCCGTCGATCGCGACACCACCGGAGGCACTGATGGCCATCGCGTGCAGCACGGTGCTGCGGTGGCTGTACACGACACCCTTGGGCAGTCCGGTCGTGCCGGAGGTGAAGCAGATCGACGACGCGGAGGTCTCGTCGAACTCCGGGAACTCCCCGATCGGTACCGCGTCGTGCAGGAGCCGGTCGAACGACCACCACGTCACCGTCGCGGACGCTATGGGAGCGATACCGTCGAAGGCCCCGAAGACCACGACGTGCCGGACCCGGGACAGTCTGGGAAGCACGTCTTCGAGCACGGGTAGCAGATCGGCGTCGATCAACACCACTTCGTCCTCTGCCTTGTCCATCGCGTAGACGATGTGGTCGGGCGACATCCGGTGGTTGACCGTGTGCAGGATCGCCCCGCACGCCGGAACCGCATAGTAGGCGACGAGGTGCTCGAATGTGTTCCACGCCAGCGTCGCGACTCTCGTCCCGAACCGGATCCCGAGGTTGTCGAACGCACCAGCGAACCTGCGGGTGGCCGCGCCGAGATCGCGATAGGTGAACTCCCGGTCGCCGCGGTCACCGTCACACGAGACGCAGACTCGGTCGGCGAAAACGTTCTCTGCGTGCCACAGCAACGAGCTGACGAGCAGTGGGCGATCCATCATCGTGGTGAACATTCTGTATTTCTCCGGATCCGGTGGGTGAGCGAGTGCGACCAGCGTCCATGCCGAACCGCCCTGCGGACCGTCCGAATTCGCGACAACGAACCCCGAGCCGCACTGCGAACTCACTGTTGCGTTGTGGGACACCCGCGCCGCACCGCCAATCCCGAGACTGGGGCTCACACCACCGGCCCAGTCGATCGACCTGCGACCGACGGCACAACGCACGGGCAAGAAAACCGAGCTCAGGAAGAGGTACCGACATGTCCGATCGTCAGCTCACCGAGATCGCGGCGGGCTTCACCTACACCGAGGGACCCCGCTGGCACCAGGACCGACTGTGGTTCGTCGACTTCTATACCCACTCGGTCAACGTCGTGAACCCGGACGGATCCGTCGAACGGGTCTGCACCGTCGAGCACCAGCCGTCGGGCCTCGGCTGGCTCCCCGACGGACGCATGCTCGTCGTCTCCATGAAGGACCGCAAGGTCCTGCGCAGGGAATCCGACGGCGCGCTCGTCGAGCACGCCGACATCTCCGAACACTGCCGCGGCCACGCCAACGACATGGTGGTCGCAGCGAACGGGCAAGCGTACGTCGGTGAATTCGGATTCGACCTCATGGGCGGGGCCGACCACGAGCACGGTGTCGTCGTCCTCGTCGAGCCGGACGGCACCTCCCGCGTGGCCGCAGGCGGACTGTCCTTCCCGAACGGCATGTGCATCTCCCCGGACGGAAAAACACTGTACGTCAACGAACTGTTCGGTAACCGGGTCTCCCAGTTCGAGATCGGACCCGACGGAACACTCGGCCCCCGAGAGGATTTCGCCTCGTTCGGTGACCTCGCCGACGAACCGAACGTGGAGAAGCGGCTCGCGGCATGCACGATCGCCCCAGACGGTCAGGCCCTCGACGCCGACGGCGCGGTCTGGATCGCCGACTGCGTCAACCAACGCGCCGTCCGCTTGGGTGCGGGCGGGACCGTCCTCGACCAGGTGAGCACTGCACCGCTGGGCGTGTTCGCGGTCGCCCTCGGCGGACACGACGGACGGACGTTGTTCCTGTCGGTCGCTCCCGACTTCGACGAGACCAAGCGCAGTGCCGCACGCGAGGCCAAGGTCCTCTCGACGACCGTCGACGTTCCGCACGCGGGACGGCCGTGACCATGCTGCGCACACGCTTCACAGAAGCCTTCGGTGTCGAGCACCCGGTGGTGTGCGGGGGTATGACCGGTGTGGGCACCGCGGAGCTGATTTCCGCGGTGGCCGAAGCCGGAGGCCTCGGCTTCCTCACCGCACTGACCCAACCCACACCCGAAGCGCTCGCGGCCGAGATCATCCGGTGCCGGGAGCTGACCGACAAGCCGTTCGGCGTCAACCTCACCCTCCTGCCGACGGTCACTCCCGTACCGTACGACGAATACCGTGCCGCGATCATCGACAGCGGCGTCACCATCGTTGAGACCGCCGGCAGCAATCCCCGCGAGCACGTCGAGGCGTTCAAGGCCGCCGGAATCAAGGTCATCCACAAGGCCGTGGCCGTCCGACATGCACTGAAGGCCCAGTCCATGGGCGTCGACGCGGTGAGCATCGACGGATTCGAGTGCGCCGGCCACCCCGGCAACGAGGACATCCCCGGACTCGTCCTCATCCCGGCCGCGGCCCGCGTACTCGACATCCCGATCATCGCCAGCGGCGGATTCGCCACCGGGGACGGGCTGGCAGCAGCGCTCGCCCTGGGCGCCTCCGCGATCAACATGGGCACCCGGTTCGTCGCGAGCGACGAGGCCCCGGTGCATCCGAACGTCAAGGCCCAGATCGTCGCCAACGACGAACGCCAGACGATCCTCGTCTTCCGCGAGTTCCACAACACCGCCCGTGTCGCCCGCAACGCGATCTCGGAAAAAATCGCGGCCATCTCGTCTCGTCCCGGCGCAGAATTCTCCGACATCGCGCACCTCGCATCCGGGGCACGCGGCCGTACCGAGGTACTGCAGAAGGGCGACATGGACGGCGGAATGTGGTGGGCGGGCCAGTCCCAGGGCCTCATCGAAGCCGTTCTGCCGTGCAAGACGATCATCTCGGACATCGTGAGCGACGCGGAAGCCGCCATCCGCAGAATCACCGCCGACCTCACCTGATGCGCAGGCAGGAGCAGCCATGAAGTACAGGACCATCCGCCACGAGATCGAGGACGGCATCCTCACCGTCGTCCTCGACCGCCCCGACAACCTCAACGCGTTCACCGTCGAAATGGCAGACGAACTCGAGCACACTTTCGTGTCGGTGAACGACGACGATGCGGTCCGGACCGTGATCGTCACCGGCGAGGGCCGCGCCTTCTGCGCCGGCATGGACCTGTCGAGCGAAGGCAACGTCTTCGGGCTCGACGAATCGAAGACGCCGTCCCTCGCCGACATGGACGATCTCGGCGATCCGGAGCTGCGCCGGATCCGCGACACCGGTGGCCGCGTCACCCTCGCGATCCACGCCTGCCGTAAACCGGTGATCGCCGCGATCAACGGTGCGGCCGTCGGGATCGGTGCGACCATGACATTGGCGATGGATGCGCGCCTGCTATCGAACCGAGCGCGGTTCGGGCTGGTGTTCGGCAAACTCGGGATCGTGCCGGAAGCGTGCTCGACGTGGTTTCTGCCCCGGCTCGTCGGCATGCCCGCGGCACTCGATCTGGTGTACCGGGCCGACATCCTCGACGCCGACGCCGCACACGCCGTCGGGCTGGCGCAGGCCGTTTACGAACCCGATGCGCTGCTCGGTGCGGCACGAGCCCTGGCGGACGCGTGGACACGCGACCGGTCGCCGGTGTCGGTGGCACTCATGCGCCAGATGTTGTTGCGGAATTCGGCGGCGCCGCATCCCGTCGATGCCCATCGCGTCGATTCCCTGGCCATGTTCTACACCAGCATCGGCGACGGCGACGACGGGGTGCGTGCCTTCCTCGACAAGCGCCCGCCCACATTCCGCGGGAAGGCATCCGAGATGCCGCCGTTCTACCAGGAGTGGATCGATGCCACCACCTGATCACCACCACACCCCGTGGACACGGAGAGCAGACAGCAGATAACCACGGACCACATCGTCGTCGTGGACGCCGCACGCACCCCGATCGGCAGTTTTCGGTGGCTTCAAGGACGTGCCCGCACACGAACTGGGAGCAGCCGCCGTGAAGGAGGCCACTCGCCCGTGCCGCGGTGTCCAGCGAGGATAGCGACGAGGTGGTCATAGGCTGAATCGGTCAGGTCGGCCCCGACGCGTACCACGCCCGACGCGTACCGGCCGCCGAGTGAGCCTGGTCGCGGGATTGCCGGTGACCACCCCGGCATACTCCGTCAACAGGCTGTGCGGTTCGGGCTTGCAGGCGATCTGGTCCGCGGCGATGCAGATGCGCTGGGGCGGCATGGATATCACGGTCGCAGCTGGCGATGGTGCGCGACGCCAAACTCGACTGCAGGACCGTGCCACGGCCATGCACAGACGGCATGGCCGCGAGTGGCCGAGATCAGCACACCGACGATCACGGCGATGTCCGTGTCCTGGACTGTGACGGGACATCTGAGGATGCGCCCGCCACGATTCGCGCGTGGGCCGACGAGCGTGGCGTTTCGGGTCGAGCCGGCCGGCTGGCGGTGTTGGTGCCGGTCACGCTCGCTGCCGCCTGGTGGGCGTGTCCACCGGATAGGGACAGCGGCAGCGGAGATCCGCGGCGGCGCTGATCTACTCGCACCCACTGCCTGGAGTTTGGGGGCAGACCGATCGGGTACGCGATGGCGGTGAGGGTGAACGAGCACCTGCGGGGAGGGCAATCCGGTGCGGACGGTGAGCAGGTCTCGGTGCTGTTCATCGCGGATCCGGGTACGCCTGCGGCTCTCGCGGAACGCGTCGCGGAGTACCTGCCGCAGCGCCTGCGGAGCCGTGATCGCCCCGAGCGTCGGTGGACGACGTGCGTGCGCCGCAAACCGTACCTCTCTGACGAGCAAGCGGCTTTCGCCGATGTGATCGACGCGGTTGATCCGTCCTCCGAGCGGGAGGACATCGTCGTGTACCTCACCGATCTGCCGCGCCGCGAGGACACCTTGCCGGTGGTGGGCGAAGTCAGCGCCGGCCACAAATTCGCGCTCATCTCGGTCGCCGGGGTGGGGGGCGTCAATATCGAACGCCGGGTCCGCACCGTCACCGAACTCGCGATCGCCCGCGTCCTCGGGGAGCCGGAACTCATGCCCCCCGGCTCGGCGCGACGGTTCCGGTCTGTGCAGGTGGAGGACGGCATCCGGTACTTTGCGCCGTCGGGGCTGCGGCGGCTGCGTCTGCTGTCGGGGATGGTGCGGGCCAACCGGCCGTGGCGACTGGTCACCGGACTGTCGAAGGTGCTTGTCGGCGCCTTCGCCACGGGTGCGGTCGCGCTGGCCACCGACACGATTTGGTTGTTCGCCGACATGATGGGGCCGTGGCGTATGACTGTGGCGACGATTTTGTCGATCGTGGCGATGGTTCTCTGGCTGATCCTCGACCACGAACTCTGGGAGCGGCCGAAGTCGCCGGCGGAACGCGATCGGTCGGTGCTGTACAACACCGCGACGGTGGTCACCCTGGTCATCGGTGTCGTCGTCCTGTACGTGGCCCTGTTCTGCCTGCTGCTGTTCACTGCGCGTCTCGCTCTTCCGTCGGAATTGCTGTCCCGTGTTCTCGGGCGAGGGGTGGACTTCACCGACTACCTCACGCTCACCTGGCTGCTGGCGTCCATCGCCACCATCGGTGGCGCCCTCGGGTCGGGTCTCGAGGACGACGCCGCCGTCAAGGAGGCGGCGTACGGGGTGCGGCAGCGGCAGCGCATCGAGGAGACGCGGACGCAGTCGAACGAGGCGGGATGATTTGTTGTCGGTCCACCGAAAAGTGGTGGTGGGGGCAGGTGGCGCCGTCTGGGTAGCTCGCTGCACCCTCTACCGCAAAATGCGCGCTCCGGGAATCGACTGAGGCCGTTCCTACCGCAGTAGTGCCAGTCGATGACGGGACCATGCCGACCGTGACACAGCGTCAGTCAGCGGGTCGCGCCCAGGCCTCGAGCATGCGCCTCGCAATCGAGACTGCGCCGGGCAACAACACGTGCGCATCCGACCGGCTCGTCCAATCCCCGGCAGCCAGAGCCTCCCGTACCTCCGCGCGGGTGCACCAGACAGCTTCGCCGATCTCGCCATCCATGAAGACGAGCTCGTCTCGAGGGTCGGCCGTGGCATGGAATCCGAGCATGAGGGAGCGCGGGAAGGGCCAGGGCTGGCTTCCGACGTAGGCCACATCGGAGACAGTGAGACCGACCTCCTCGGCGACTTCCCGTGCCACACAGCTTTCCAGAGACTCGCCCGCCTCGACGAAGCCCGCCAGCGTCGAGAAGTTCCGTGCCGGCCAGTTCGCCTGACGGGCCAGCAGTACCCGGTCTGCTCCGTCGTGCACCAGACAAATGATCGCGGGATCGGTACGCGGATACTCCTCCCGACCGCACGCCGTGCACACGCGCACCCAACCACCTGAGGTGATCGTTGTCGGCGCCCCATCCCCGGCGCAGTAATGGGCGTCGTCGTGCCACGTCAGCAAAGCCGACGCTGTGACATACCGGTCGGCGTCAGCAGCATCGAGGAATGCTCCGTGTGATCGCAGGTCACCGACCTCGACCATGGTTCCTGCTGACGAATCGTCAGCGCGGAACTCGTCCCGCACCGCCCACTCGTGAACCGTGCCACAGACGCCGAGCAGCACGGCGCCCGCGGGGGGCTCGGAGTAGAGGTCGGCGGCCGGTTCCAGCATCAGTTGTCTGTCGACAAGCCGGACCTGACCACGACCATTCACGCGAAGTATTCGGGCATCCGGCCACGCCTCCACCCACGCGGCCGCGTCGTCACGCACAGAGACGAGGCGGCTCAGAGCACCACACGACAGGGCCTGCTGTCCGGTATGTTCGACACTCACTACTGGATCACAACTTTCGGAAACGAGCGACACTGTCGACCGGACCGTCGTTCGCCGAACAACGGTCCGGTCGCGCCTATCGCGAGGCGAATTCGATCTGAACGGACGAATACGATTCGGCCATCACCGAAATGAATTCCTGGACGAGTCGCACATGAGCGGGATGTGCCAGGTAGGTGCGAAAGTCGGGGACGTCTTCGAAGGTCGCGGAGATTGCGTAGTCGCCGCTGCCGGGCTTGAGGGCCAGATCCCTTCCGTAACGGTATTCCACGACCTCCGGAATAGTCTCCGAGACTGTGCTCAGCGCTTCGTGAAAGGACTGAATATGATCGTCACTGATGTCCTGCTTCCATATGAACGTCACAACGTGATTCAGCATGATGAATCCTCCCTGGATTCGTAATTCGAACGTGGCGGGGCCGGAACCCCGGGTTACGTTCCCGGTCAGATCATTACAGAGATTGCTGCGACAACGCCACCGTCTCCGGAGCGTTCTCCACCATGGGGTAGTGCCCGGCTTTGCCCTGCACGGTCTTCAGGTTCCCGTTCTTCAAGGCCGCCAACGTGTCCTCGAGGTACTCGGCGGTGACGAACGGGTCGCTCTCACCTACGATCAGGGTGGTCGGCCCTTCGTAGATGCCTATCCGGTCGAGAAAGTCGGGACTGGTCCAGTTCTTCAGGTAGGACTCCCAGGTTGTCTGGTCCATCGTCGAGCGGTTGCGGTCGACGAGGTTCTTCAGATCTGTCTCGTCGATGTGTGGTGCCAGGGCGCCACGGATGGCTGCACCCGGGTCTGCCCAGGCCGCAGCGAAAGAATCGTAGGTCGCCTCGTCGAGAGGGGTACCGGCCGGGGAGACGGGCGTCAGTGCGACGACCGAGGTCACGCGTTCGGGTGCGAGTGTCGCCACCCGAAGCGCTGAGGTGCCGCCCATCGAATGTCCGAGAACAGAAAAGGTCGACCATCCGAGCTGATCGGCGGCGTCGAGGGCGACTGCGGCCATCCCGTCGATTCCGTCGGCCGGTGCTTCGGGACGGTTGACCCCGTATCCCGGAAAGTCGAGGTACGCGTAGGTGAAGCGGGACTGATCCGTCCGGGCGCGGGCGGTGAGCCATACGCTGCTGTCCAGCGCCCAGCCGTGCAACACCAAGACCCGATGGTCACCGCTTCCTTCGATCGCTGCAATCGCGCTCACTGCCGTTCCTCTCTGTCGGCGACGCTGAAATTCCAGCCGTCTGTTGATCACTCCGAATGAAACTAGAACCGCTGTAGGGCGTCGGCGTGTCCGATTGTGCAACACACGCCCGTGACACCGGGGGCGCAGATGGGTGTGTGATTTTCGGACACTCCCCGCGCTGGGGGCACCCATAGTGTGGCTCCACCTGCCGGCTGGCTGAACAGATTTGTTCATGACATGAAGGAGAACACCATGGCACTCGATCCTGCGGTCAAGAATTTGATAGACACTCTGAACGAGCAGGGGCTGAAGTCGTTCGAGCAGATGAGCATTGCCGAAGTTCGTGGGGTCGTCGAGTCCTTCGGCGATCTCCAGGCACCGAAGGCGGACGTCGCTCGTGTCGTCGACACGGTCTACCCCGGACCCGGTGGCGACCAGCCAGTGCGTCTCTACATCCCGGAGTCCGAAACACCTCTGCCGATCGTGATGTACATCCACGGTGGTGGCTGGGTCGCCGGCAGCCTCGACGTCATCGAGCAGCCATGTCGCGCGCTGGCCGCCGATGCGAAAGTCATCGTGGCTGCACCGAGTTATCGGCTGGCTCCCGAGCACAAGTTTCCTGCCGCACCCGAAGATACGTTCGCCGCACTGAACTGGGTGGTCGAGCACGCAGCCGACTTCGGTGGTGACGGCACGCGCGTTGCCGTCATGGGTGACAGCGCCGGAGGCAACCTGGCCGCGGTCACAGCCCTCCGGGCACGCGACACCGGCGCCCCGGCACTGCGCGCTCAGGTATTGATCTATCCGGTCATCGACGGCACGGCACGATTCCCGTCGCGCGAGGAGAACGCCGAGGGGTACCTGATCACCACGGCCGCCATCGACTGGTTCTGGGAGCAGTACCTGGCCACCACGGAAGACGCCGAGAATCCGTACGCCTCCCCGGCCAAGGCCGCGGATCTGTCGGGGCTTCCCGCCACCCTCCTGTTGCTCAACGAATACGAGGTCACTCGGGACGAGGGCGCGGACTACGGCCGGAGACTGGCCGACCAGGGCGTCCCGGTGCAGGTCGAACTGTATGAAGGCCTTGTCCACGCCGTGTACTGGATGACCGGTGCCATTCCACGCAGCGCTGAACTGCACGGCGCCGTCGTCGAATTCCTCGGCAAGCAGTTCGCCAGCTGATCACGGTGTCCCGGGTCGGCTGCATTACAGTCGCAGGCTGCGATCAGACCAACTCCGGGCACCTTGCTCCAAGAGGCCGACCAACCGGTCACGCTCCTTCGTGATCACGGTATGTGGTGCGATGACACCGACGGCGGCGACGGTCTTGCCGTTCTCACGAACCGCGACCGAGACACCGTCGCCGTCGGTCGACTCGTTGGGGGAGGCGCAGATTCCGGTCTGTTCGATCTCCGGTAGGGCGGCGAAGAACCGCTCGACAGTGTCGCGATCCTCGTCGGGCAGAGTTTGGATGTACGCCCAGAGGTCACGCTTCTCCATCCCGGCAAGCAATACCCAGCCGCCGGAGGTACGGATGAGCGAGCGCCTCACGTAGTTCTCGGCGAGGTACGCGAACCGTGGGTCGGAAGAGCAGTAGTCGACGTAGAAGATGTTCGGACCGACAGCGATCGACAGCACGGTCGTCAATCCGGAACTCGCGTGAACGTCTTCCAGGTCGGCGTGCGTGACCGTCGAGACGGGCTGCCGCCCCGCGAGGCGGTTGAGTAGATACGGGGCACTGCCGAGCGAGTACCGTCGATCGTGCTCCTCGAGATAACCCGTCGCAACGAGGCCGTTGACGAGACCTTGCGTCGAACTGATCGGCGCGTCAAGCTCTTTGGCCATCCCGCTCAAGGTCAGTCCGGTACGGGATCGGGCCACGAGCTCGAGAATCGCAGCAATGCGATCCACAGTTCGATGGCGACTGCGGCCTCGACCATTGAAGGCATCATCTGGTTGCATCACGGCACATTCTCCCTACGGGCACTGCCCCATCCAAGCGGTCACCACCCACTCTATCTTACTTATATCTGTAATCAACTCCTTTATTGCGGAAAACTGCTCCAGGTGACATAGTCCCAGAGATGCTTCCTGCCGCAGCGAAAGAGGTTTCAGTGGAACTCACACCCGGCGCCCTTCATGGCCTGCGCATCATCGATCTGACGACCGTCATCATGGGCCCCTTCGCCACCGCAACCCTCGCCGACATGGGCGCAGACGTCATCAAGGTCGAGAGCCTCGACGGTGACATGAGCCGAGATATAGGTGCCCGCCGCCATGACGGTATGAGCGCTCTGACACTCAACCTCCAGCGCAACAAGCGCAGCATCGCAATCGACCTCGCCTCCGAGGAGGGCCGCGAAATCCTCGACGATCTGGTGCGCAACGCGGATGTGGTGGTGACGAATCTACGGCCGAGCTCCCGGCAGAAGTTGGGCATCACCTATGAGCGGCTCTCGGAGAACAATCCGGGACTGATCCTCTGCACCGCACAGGCATACGGCTCCGAGACGGCCTTCCGGGACTACCCCGCCTACGACGACATCGTGCAAGCCGCATCCGGCGCCGCGAAACTCACGGAACTCATCGACGGTGAACCACGGTATGCCCCATACGTCATCGCCGACAAGGTCGTCGGTCTCTACATCGTCATCGCCGTCCTCGCCGCCGCGATGGAGAAGAACCGCACCGGCCTCGGCCAAGAGGTCGACGTGCCGATGGTCGACGCGATGATCGGCTTCAACCTCGTCGAGCACTTCGGTGGCCACACCTTCGCCCCCGTGGAAGGGAACTTCGGATGGGCGCGCGTGCTGACACCGGAACGTGTCCCACACCAGACGGCCGACGGCTGGATCTGCATCATGCCGTACTCGGCGAAGAACTGGAACGACTTCTTCATCATCGCCGGGCGCTCCGACCTGGTGAACAACCCCCGCTACGCCTCGGTGAACGACCGCCACACCCACATGGGCGAACTCCTCTCCGCGATCCGTGAGGCCGTCCCGAGCCGAACCACTCAGGAATGGTTGACCTTGTGTCAGACACAGGGAATTCCCGCGTCCGACCTACTCGACCTCGCCCACGCACACGAGAACGCCTACGTCCTGGACCAGGAATTGATCACCAAACGTGACCACCCCACCGAAGGCGAGTATTACGCCACCCGCACTCCGTTCGCGATGTCGCGCACACCGATTTCGTTCAGCCGACACGCTCCCCTGCTCGGCGAGGACACCTTCACGATCCTCGAAGATCTCGGTTACCCCGCCGACCGCGTCCGTGCGCTGGCCGATGCATCCGTCGTCACGGCGACGTCGCCTCAGGCCACCTCCTCCTGAATGGAAGAACCATCATGACCAACCTCAGATTGGTGCCCCCGGTCTCCAGTGACCCACACACCATGGACGACTTGCGGACCGAAGTCCGTGAGTTTCTTGCCGAGCAACTCAGTGAGGGCAAGATCGGCCGACAGGTCGACTCCTGGTTGACCGGTTGGGACGAAGACTTCACACGTGCACTGGCCGCCCACGAATGGCTCGGCATGACCGTGCCGGCCGAGTACGGCGGCCACGATCGACGCCACCTCGAACGGTTCGTCGTCACCGAAGAGCTCCTCGCCGCGGGCGCCCCCGTCGCCGCCCACTGGATCGCCGACCGGCAGATCGTCCCGTCGCTGCTGAAGTACGGCACCGAGGTCCAGAAACGCAAGTTCTTACCGGCCATCGCGCGGGGGGAATGCTATTTCGGTATCGGTATGAGCGAGCCGGATTCCGGGTCCGACTTGGCCAGTGTGCGCACAAAGGCCACCCGAGTGGACGGAGGGTGGTCCATTACCGGAGCGAAGGTCTGGACCTCCGGTGCTCATCGCGCCGACGCGTTCATCTGCCTCGCCCGCACCGCCCCACTCGATCCGGCGCACCGGCACGATGGCCTCAGTCAGTTCATCGTCGATCTGCGCGCCCCCGGAGTCGACATCAGACCGATCGTGTCGATGAACGGGCAGCACCACTTCAACGAGGTCCTCCTCGACGAGGTCCTCGTCGAGGACGAGATGGTCTTCGGCACCATCGACAACGGGTGGCAGCAGGTCACCTCGGAACTCAGCTTCGAACGCAGCGGCCCGGAGCGATTCCTGTCGACATTCGCGCTGCTCGCCGAGACGGCTGAACAGATGAAGCAGGGAACCTTGCCGCGGCATTCGGATCTGGGCCGGTATCTCGGGCGGATCGCCGGTCTGCACCACATGTCGACCGCAGTGGCGGGCGCACTCGAGCGCCACGAACCCGCCGACACCGCCGCCGCCGTGGTCAAGGTCCTCGGGACGTCCACCGAAGGCGACGTAGCCGACTTTGCCGACCTCCTCACCGATGAATCTTCGCCTACTCGTTACGCCACGATGCTCGAGGACGCCATCGTCCAACGCCCGGGATTTACTCTCCGGGGCGGCACCAACGAAGTTCTGCGCGGCGTGATCGCGCGGGGATTGGGGATGCGCTGATGCACGCACCAACCACGGTCGACGCGAGCCTGACCGACATGATGTCCGCAGTCTTTTCCGATTACCGGGAACGGAACGGGCGCGAGAACGGTATCGCCACGTGCGATCCCGCACTGTGGGCGCAACTCGACGAACTGGGTCTTGCCCGGCTGACCGGCCGCGAAGAGACCGGCGGCAGCGGCGCAGGTTGGTACGAGGCCGCGGAACTCCTGCGCGCCGCGGCGTCGCACGGAGTCCGGATTCCTCTCGCCGAACACGACCTGCTCGCCGGTTGGCTCCTCGACGAGGCCGGTCTACCGATGGACAATGCGCGCCGCACCGCATGCGTACTCGACGAGAACGGCGTCGCCCGTGGCGTGCCGTGGGCGTCCCAGGTAGACAAGATCGTCACGGTCTGGCGGAAGAACGACACGTACGTGTTTGCCGACCTCGAGACAACAGTCTTCGACATCACCTCCGGGTCCAACCTCGCCGACGAACCCCGCGACGTCGTTTCCGCTGACACGATCGCATTGTCGGGCACCGCGGTGTCGGACTCGGTGATCCGACAACTTTTTCTACGGGGCGCCCTCATCCGGGCGCTGCAGGTGTGTTCCGCCCTCGACCGCATCCTCGATCTCTCCGTCGCCCACACCACCGAACGAGTGCAATTCGGACGCCCACTGGCCAGGTTTCAAGCCGTGCAGAACCTGGTGGCCGATATGGCAGCCGAAGCTTCCCTCGCCCGAACAGCGACCGAAGCTGCGCTGACGGAAGCGGTCCGCACACAGTGGTCGAGTGAGAACCTCGAACTCCCCATTGCCGTCGCCCGCTCGTGCGTCGGACACGCGGCATCGGTCGTCGTCCGTAACGCCCACCAGGTACACGGGGCGATCGGCACCACCCGCGAGCACAGGCTGCACGAATTCACCAAACCCGCACTGGCGTGGCGCTCGGAATTCGGATCCGTCCACTACTGGGACGAGATCTTGACCACCGCCGCACTCGAAGCAGGTTGCGAAAATATCTGGGGCCTCGTCACCCGCTGAAGTGCCCAGGCGCTACCAGAAGAAGCACCAGTTCTGCGAGCGGACCTGAACGAAGAACTCCGTGGAAGCATCAATTCGCTTCCACGGAGTTCTTCGGTACTCGGGCAGGTCACTCGCCGGTGAAGGCGGCAGTTCGCTTCTCCATGAACGCGTTGACTGCCTCGGTGTGATCGGTCGTCTGCTGAACCAGCGCCTGCATGGCAGCGGATAATTCGAGGAGACTGTCGAGGCTTTGGTGCTGCCCCTCGCGGAGGAGCCTCTTGGCCATCCGTACCGAGTGTGGCGGGTTGGCGGCCACCCGGCCGGCGAGCGCGCGAGCTTCGTCGAGTAGCTTCTCCGGCGCAACGACACTGGAGACCAATCCCCACTCGAGCGCCTGGACCGCGTCGACACGGTCGCCCGTCAAGATCATCTCTGCGGCCCGCGCCATCCCGACGGCCTTGGGTAGCAGCCACGCGCCACCGTCACCCGGGATGATTCCCAGCTTGACGAAGCTCTCTGCAAAGAATGCCTTTTCGCTGGCAATGCGGAGGTCGCACATGAGGGCGAGGTCGCATCCGGCACCGACTGCGGGGCCGTTCACTGCTGCGATGAGAGGCACGTCGCAGTTGTACATGATCCGCGGAATCCGTTGTATCCCCGCTCTGTAGCCATCCCGTTGTTCGTGAGGCTTCCCCCCGAACAATCCGCGACGATGCGCCATGTCCTTGACGTTGCCGCCGGCGGAAAACGTCGATCCGGCGCCGGTGAGGATGACAGCTCGCACACCGTAGTCGGCGTTGACGGCATCGACGCAGGCGACCAATGCGTCCACAACGTCCATTCCGGAAATGGGATTGCTCTGCGCGGGTCGATTAATCGTCCACGTCTCGATGAACCCGTCGCGTTGGACGAGCACTGGACTATCCATGGGTGTAACTCCCCTATCTTCACTGCGGATCGACCGTTCGACTGGTGTCCGACCGGCATGCGAACGAACTCGTCGGCGGCGGTCTCGACCGCCGCCGACGAACACGTTCACCTCCTGCCGCCGAACACCTTCGCGTTCATACGCACGCTGCGCATGGCAGGGTTCAGGCGAGACCCAACTTGGGTCGCAGCCACTGGGCAATCCGGCTCAACGCGTGATCCGCCTCGGGTGCCCGACCCGCGTTGAAGTGGAATACATGCTGTTGCTCATCGACCACGTCGAGCACGACCTCGCCGCTCACCTTCTCGATCAATTCGGCCAACCGGCGTGAGTCGTCCAGCAGGGTCTCATAGCCTCCGACCGATACGTACACCGGAGGGAAGTCGGTGTAGTCGCTGAGCAGTGGGTTCGCCCGCGGGTCCGTTGCATCTGCGGGGTCGGAGAGGAACATCTCCCGCATCATCTCCAGCACCGCCCTCTTGGCCAACACGTCGACCGGGTCGTTCGAATCGACCGTCAACCCCGTGATCTCCATATCGAGCCACGGTGAAAGCGTGACGACTGCGGCAGGAGCGGGAAGCTCCAGGCTCGCGAGTTCGAACGCCGTCGAGATCGCGAGATTGGCGCCCGCCGAGTCGCCGACGGTCGCCGTGTACTCCGACTTGTAACCCTGCGTGCGGAGCCACTTGTGGACGGCCATGCAGTCTTCGAGTGGGGCCGGGTGCTTGTGCTCCGGCGCGAGCCGGTAGTCCACGATCAGGGCATGAACACCCGTCAGTTTGGCGAGATGTGCTGCGAGCTTGCGGTGGGAGAACCGTGAACCTGTCACGAACCCGCCACCGTGGGTGAAGACGATCACGCGGTCCTCGGCGGCCCCCAGAGGCTTGGCCCACATTGCCGGCACACCGTTGGCTGTCACGTCCTCATAGGTGACATCGATGGGTTCGATGGTCGGAAGATGCCATTCTTCGAACATATCTCGCTGACTGGCGAGGTCCATTCCTTCGGACCGGGTAAGCCACGACGCGTACAGGTCGTTGAGGAACAGGGATTCTTTGCTCACGGACATGCGTTGCTCACTTTCATCACTACTCGAGGGAGGAAGATTGACTGCTCAGGAAAGCGTGAAGCCCTTGTACCCCGCACACACGGTCTCGTCCCACTTGGCCAGGTAGAGGGGAAGACCACCGGGGTAGTTGAGCAACTGCCGCGGTTTACCCGGGACGTTGGCACCCATGTACCAGGAGTCGGCTTTGTCGTAGAGCGCCTCGGCCGTCAGCTCGGCGACGTGATCGGACCAGGCAGCATCCGCGTCCGCCTCGGATTCGATACGGTTCAGGGCGTTGTCCCGCATGTAGTCGAGGGTGTTGACGATGAGGTCACCTTGGATCTCGGCGCAGCTGGGCCCGTTGCAGAAGCCCGACGGGCTCAGTGGTCCGTAGAGGAACAGCAGGTTGGGGAATCCTGCCGTTGCGACTCCGAGGTTTGCCCGCACACCATTCGACCACTTGTCCCTGAGCAATGTACCGTCGGTGCCGCGAATGTCGATGGCGGTCAGGCCACCGGTGACGGCGTCGAAGCCCGTTGCATAGACGATGATGTCGAACTCGTGCTCTTCGGATGTGGTCCTCAGCCCGGTACGCGTGATCGTCTCGATCGGGTCCTCGTGCAGATCGACGAGACGCACGTTGTCCTGGTTGAAGATGTCATAGTACGTCCGCTCCAACGAGGGGCGCTTCACGCCGAAGGGGTACGCCTTCTTCATCGGCGCCAGCTTCTCGGCGACGACCGGGTCCTTGATCCGGGCACGCGTCCGGTCACGCCAGAACTCGTAGGCCGTGTCGTTTGCAGCATCGTCGACGAAGACGTCTTGGTACGTTCCGAGCCAGAACTCGAAACCGAACTCCCACAGTCGCTCATATGTGGTGGTTCGCTCCTCGTCGCTCACCTCGAGGGCTGACTTGGGAATGAAGTCGAAGTCGAAGCCGGAGAATGACGCCGAACGACGACTGAATCTGTCCGCCAGATCGGACTTGATCTTCGCGTTGTCCTCGTCGGTGAGCTGGCGCTGTCGCATCGGGAGCGCCTGAACGGGGGTGCGCTGGAAGATGGTCAGCTGTGCGGCTTCCCTCGACGCCTCCTGAGCGACCTGCACACCGCTGGCGCCGGTACCGATAATGGCGATTCGCTTTCCTGCGAAATCGATTCCGCCTTCGGGCCACAGACCGGTGTGGTGGCTGATCCCTGCGAAGCTGTCCATTCCCGCGAGCCTCGGGAAGATCGGCTTTGCCGCGAATCCGGTGCACAGAACGAAGTACTTGCAGACGAAAATGCTGCCGTCCTCCGCGGTCACGGTCCAGGTGTTCGTCTTATCGTTGAACTCGGCGGAATCGACCCGGGTGTTGTAGTAGATGTCCTTGCTCAGATCGAGCTTCGCGTCGACGTACTTGAAGTAGCGGCGCAGTTCGTCGCCTCCGGGATAGAGCTCGGAGAACGCGAAGTCATCCCATAGGTCGGGGCGCGTGAACTGGTAGATGGGACCTTCGCTGTCCACTCGGGCGCCCGGGTAGCGGTTCCAGTGCCAGATTCCGCCCAGGTCCCCACCCGCCTCGACTACTTTCACCGAGTACCCTCGACTCCGCAGATTTTCGAGCTGGTACAGCCCGGCGAATCCTGCTCCTACGACGAGAACGTCGAGTACTTCGGTCACGGCTGGTGCGGCAGTGCTCACTGTTGTCTCCTCTTGATACCGAGTGTTGCTTGGGGTTTGTTGATTGCGCTCTGTGTCGCAGACTGTGATGAGCTGATTGCGGGAAGGCCGTCCGGCGTGGCTGCTAGGTCCAGCGGACATACGCGGTCTTGGTGGTGGTGAAGAAGGTACGTGCGGCCTTTCCCTGTTCTCTGCTCATGCTGCTCGAGCCTTTGAGCCCGCCGAACGGCACATGTGGCTCGACACTGCTGGTCTCGCGATTGACGTGCACCAACCCCGATTGTGTGCGCCGGATGAAGGTCATCGCGGTCGCGATGTCTCTGGTGAACACTCCGGAGGACAGGCCGTAGTCCGTGTCGTTCGCGACCTTCAGCGCATCATCGAATCCGTCGACCTCCTGCACGGTCACGACTGGTCCGAAGATCTCCTCCCGGACGAGCCTGCTCTTCTCCGACACTCCGGTCAGGATGGTGGGTGCGATATAGCAAGTGTCGGAATCGAACTCTCTGCCCGTCAGGAACTCGGCGTTCTCGTCGCGGGCGAGTTGCAGGTATCCGGCCACCGTGTCCCGTTGCTGCACCGAGGCAAGTGGGCCGACGTCGGTGGCTTCGTCGTACGGATCACCGACGACGAGCGTGTCGGCGTGCGTCACCAGCAGTTCTCGCAGTCTGGGAGCGACGGTGCGGTCCACGTAGACCCGGCTCGTCGCTGTGCACCGCTGTCCCGCGTGGAGCATCGCGCTCTTCACGATCTGCAGCGCTGCATCCTCGACATCGGCGTCGGCAAGAACAATGGACGGGTTCTTGCCGCCCAGCTCGAGCTGGACCTTGACGTTGCGATCGCCGACGGCCTGACGGAGCCGCGACCCCACTGCACCCGAACCGGTGAAGGTCAGGGCTGCGAGTTGCGCGTTCCCGGTGAGTGCCGCCGAAAGCTTTCTACCGCTGCCCGTCACCAGATTGAGGACCCCCGCGGGCAACCCGGCTTCTGCGAGAATCCGCGTCAGGAACACGGCGGATCCGCAGGCCGGTTCGGCGGGCTTCCACACAACCGCGTTCCCGAAACCTATTGCCGCCGCGATCTTCCACGCCGGAAGCGCGAAGGGGAAGTTCCACGGTGTGATTGCACAAACGACACCGAGCGGCTCCTCTACCGTCATCAGCATCGTGTGTGAATCAGCACTGGGGTATGTCTCTCCACTGGGCTGCAGGATCTCACCCGCGTAGTAGCGGAGAATGGCGACACTTCGCAGGACCTCGGCGCGTGCGTCGCGGATCGCCTTCCCCATGTCCGCGGTGATCGTCAAGGCAGCCTCGTACACGCGGTTTTCCAAAAGGTCGGCGGCAGAGCGAAGAAAATCCGACCGCTGAATCGCTGGCGTCTCTGACCACGCTGGTTGGGCACCGGCGGCGGCCGCATACCCAGCCTCGACATCGTGGGGAGTCGCCGACGCGTAGATTCCCGTCACACGGCGCAGATCGGAGGGATCGACACGCTCGAAAGTGTCGGTGGCGGTGCTCCATCGACCTGCGATGTACAACGTTCTCCCGTCAGCGATCGACGACGACAACGCTGGGTGGTCCACGTTCACGGACATTTTTGTTCCCCTATCTGTGTAGGCGCAGAAATGGGTGGAAGTTTCACCACTCGGCGCGGAGATGATGAATGGCCTAACCCGTGCGCAATGCGGCAGACGCGCCGGTACGAAAATCGTCTCGGCATTTCCGTAGCCGCACTTTTGACGCGGGCGGGTCGATGTCGGATGTTCCGTGCTCAGGACAGTAGCGCGACGGCAGTCGAACTAACTGGAACAAATTGCTCGCTTGTTCTCAAACGACGTGCACTGAACACTCTTTGAAGTCTCGCGGGAATTGAACTCGCTGACTCCTGGCGCCTTGGCCGGCACCCAGACTGATGCCGTCCGCCCAGCGACTGTTGACGACATCCGCAACCTGTTCGCAAATCCAGCTGCGGCACAGAGAGACATCGAATCGTCGCGAGGGCGATGGCCAGCTGGCCGCCCAACGCCCCGGCCACCTTCCAACCCGATTCACGCGTGACTCCTCATACCCAAAGTGACCTGAAACACCTTGCAGGGCAAGCATGACACCCGGTCCCTGAAAACACAATAGGAGATTAGTTTACGTATATAGGCAATTTGAGTTGGTGCCGGGCGGGAGATGCGCGGCAAAACCTGGCGGGATCGAGGAGGTGGGCGGCATAGATGATCGATCTCGCCATCCGATCCTGGAGTCGATGGCCTAGGCCGGCACCGACCAGCCCGGTCCAGCGTTGCGAATAACTCAAATCGCTGAGTTCCACACCGATCCGGCGAATGGTCGAATCGGTTTCCGCGACAGAGACGAGCGATCTCGCCGGCATATCCGCGCTCCACACTGGGCCTGCGCAACATACTCCCGGGACAGACGCAGGCCAAACCATCTTGCCCGCACAGACTTCGAAACCCAGCCTGCGCGAGCAGGCATGACCGTCGCCTCCGGTCCCGACGTCATTCGTTGAGCGAGAAGGGTACGGGGTTGGCAGCTGCGACTGTGGCTGAAACCACAGCACAAGTCGAGAACGTAGGTAGAGTCACCTCCTTCGCGCCGCACAGGCACGCGGCGAACACGGCTGCGGCAGTGGAAATAGCCCTCACAGGGAAGAAGGAGACCGACCATACTGCCGCGGCTTGAACTCACTGTTCACCGTCTCCACCGATCCGGAGCCGGCCGCCGAAGTGATCGACATCGTCGACCTGTACTTGAATCCACCGACAACGCAATTGTGTTGTGCGTGGACGAAAGGTGGCAGCTTCAGGCCCTGGACCGGACCGCACCGGTGCTGACGATGCGGATCGGCTCGCCCGGGAGGCCACCCACGACTACGCCCGACACGGCACCTCCACCCTGTTGGCCGCCCCGGGCATCGCCACCGGCAAGGTCACCGGGCTGCACATACCGAGACATCACCCTCAGGAGTCCCTCATCTTCCTCGAACACCTCACCCGCGCCTACCCGGAGCGAGAGTTTCATCTGGTGATGGACAACGACGCCACCCACAAGAAGGGCCGAAGTCCGGGCGTGGCCAGCCGACAATCCTCGTATTCATCTGCATTTCACGCCATCTCGCACCATGGATGAACCTTGTGGCGGTGTGGTTCGGAATAATCGAACGGCGGCCATCCACCGCGGGCCTTCGGCTCCATCACGGAGCCGACCACCAAGATCCGCGCCTTCATCAGCGGATGGAACACCCGCTGCGCGCCGTTCGTCTGAACCAACACCGCCAAGCAATTACATACCAAGGCAGAGCGTGAAGATACTTCAATCACGAGCCAAGGGACCGGCGTTGCGCATTGTCGTTAGACGCCGACCAGAGGGCCTATGACTGGATTCCATTGGTAAATGTGCTGCTCTACGACGACGCCCTGCTTGACGTATGGATCCTCCGCAAGCAGAGAGCGCAAGGCGTCTTCGCTGACCGCTTGGAATACCAGTAGGGCTCCGGCACCGTCGGCCCAGGCGCCGGCCTCCTGCAGCACGCCTCGGGCAGCGGCATCCTTGACGAAAGTCAGGTGTTCGGCATGCGCTGCCTCTTTGACCGAGGCATTGGTGGTATACGACCAGATCACAGCGAACAAGGCCATGGTTACTCCTCAAAAGGGGGATGAAACATGAAACGGCTCCGAATATGCACATGGAGTGCGCACTCGAGAAGGTTAGAAGTACGGCTGAGGTGACTCGTGTCCCATTTCGCAACACTGGTTGCTCCATGAAGATGATGCATGAAGCGGAATCGGATCTGACCGACGGGGAATCTGTTGTCCACGTTCACCGACGCGGGCGGGGTCACCACCGCGCGGCCGGGTCGGTGAGCGAGTCGATCACCTTCGACCCGTGCCAGAGCGTCCACGGCCAGCCGTGGGTGAGAATCAACGGGATCGGGTACGGCTCGACCACGGCCGAATCCCCGCCATGGACCGGATCAGACCCTCCGCGGGGATGGGAGCAGTCCGCACAGTGCGGCGAACTGCTGCTCGCTGCTCAGTCGTTCGGGGTTGTCGCCCCAGGCGACCAGAAGCTGGCCGGCGGCGAGGGGCCGACGCCGGGCAGTGTCAGTAGTGCCGGGTGTCGATACCATCGATGTCGGACGTGTGCTGTTGATGGCACACGGCCAGTCGTTTCAAAGATCCGCCTCGTCGGGCAAGCATCATCGGCACCGGCTCCCTGGGCAGAGACCGCACCGCCAACTCCGCGATCGTGCGAATGTCCGCCGGTGACACACGCACCGTCGACTACATCGCGCGACGCACAGCGGAGGGCAAGTCCGACCGCGAGATCATCCGCTGCCTCAAACGCTTCGTCGCGCGCGAGGTTTTCAAGATCATCGGAGAATCCGCAGCCAGTGAACAGCGGCACGGGCCGACTGCGCCATCGTCGCCGAACACTGGCCACCCCGATCACCACGGTGGCAACCGCACTCGCGGTTCCCTACCAGCGCCTACGACGCCTGGAGATCGGGCAACGCCTCGACCCCGACTTCACCGCCACCCACTCGCGGTGGCTCACCGACCGCGAACAGCAGTCCAACTCCCTATCCCTGGCCGACACTGCTCGAGCAATCCTGACAGCAATAAGAGCATCCATTATCGTGGACGCAACCAAGACCTGCAGGTCGGAAACACCGAGAAGTGATATCGATCCGCGGAACCTACACCGTCTGTAGGTTCCCAGCCTCCGTGCCGTGGCAGTTTCTCGGGTACGTTCAGCGTCCGGTGTCAGTGGGGATGTTGGTTCTCAATTTCGTGTCACGACGACACGCTGACGGTGATGCTGGTCAACGCCCGCGACCCCCCGCAACGTGCCGGGCCGCAACACCGATCCCGTCCCCGTCCGTTTCGGGCGCTCGTGGAATCGTCATTCAGCTGGCGGGGCGGTCTGTCACGGTGACCGAAATCTGCTGGGTGTCACCGCCGCGGAGCACGGTCAGTTCGACTCGATCGCCCGGCGCGAGGGCACGAAGCGCCGCGATGAAGTCCTCCGCCGACTCGGTGTCGTGGCCGTTGACCGCGGTGATGACATCGCCGGGCCGGATACCCGCGGTCGCAGCCGGACCGAGCGGGACTACCTCGAGGACGATGACACCGCTGGTGCGATCGACCGCCGATTGTTCGGCGATCTGCGGGGTCAGTGTGCCGGGTTGAATGCCGACGTACGCATGCTGGGCGGTCCCGGACGCCAGCAGTTGATCCGCGACATCGACGACATTCGCCGCGGGGATGGCGAAGCCCAGAGCCACCGCACCCGCCGACGGGGGGATGTAGGCCTGGCTCATCCCCACGACCCGGCCTTGTCCGTCGATCAGGGCACCCCCGGAGTTACCCGGCGAGATTGCAGCGTCGGTCTGGATCAGGTCGACCAGAGGCGCCCCGGTGGAGGCCGACCCGGGGATCTGACGGTGCAGTCCTGAGATGATGCCCGAGGTGACTGTGGCCTCGAACCCCAGGGGGCTGCCCATGACCACCGCGAGCGCGCCGACCTCCGGCAGCGCTGTCTCGAACGTCGCCGCAGTCAGATTCGGGCGGTCCGCGTGAAGGACCGCGACGTCGGTCACGCGATCGACGGCCCGCACGTTCGCCGGCACCTGTTGCCCGTCCGCGAAGGCGACGTTCACGTGCCGGGATCCCTCGACGACGTGGGCGTTGGTGAGGATGGTGCCGTCGGTCTTGTAGACGATGCCGCTGCCCACGCCGGAGCCGGTGAGTACGGTGACAACCGAGGCCTCCACCTGCCGGACCAGTGCCGGCAGGTCTATGGCGGGCCCGGCTGCGGGGGTCGAGGTGGTGGGAGCCGAGGGGCCGCATCCCGCGAGGAGGAGGGCCACGATCGCGACCAGCGGCACCCAGATCGAGGAACGTGCGGTCGACGGCGCGCGCATCAGCGACCGGTTCCGTACGACATCGGTCTCCTACATGCGCCTGCCGCGAGTGGGCCCATCCGATCAACATACTCCTGGCTTCGCCCGTGGGCTGCCCTGTCGAACCGCTTCGTGTCCCCGCCCAACCGGCATCGACGACCGGCAGCCCGCATCCCTCCCCTACTGTGAGCCGGCACCGCCCGTATTATGGTGCACTACCATATATTTCACATTGCTCCAACTTCGGTTGCCTCCAATTTGGTTACTTACCAGTGGATTCCGGTGCGGGCGACTTCAATGTATGAATAATCAGGCAGCTGGAAAATGGATTTCGCTGCTGATCCGATCCGTGTCGGGAACTTGTGGCTCCGTCACCGAGCACCTGATCCTGTACGTGAGGCTGAGGCCAGCTGTCTTTCCACGGTTTTCGGAGACTGTGGTGTCAGGACGGAAGCGCGCTTCCTACTTTGGCCTTGCCGGAACCTTGCGACACGAGGTGTCGGGTGCGAGAATTATCTGCATCGGGAGTTTTATTCGCGCACGCACCGGACTGGGTGTGGTCGCCACCGACCCCCGTTTTCTCGTATGCCCACAGGCGGATGAAGAATCCTCATGCGGTTGAGCCGCCCGTGAGCTCGACCCGTTGACCGACCGACGGGACGCCGAGCCGATACCCCGCAGGCTCGGCGAACCCCACATCATCGACGCCCAGGGGGCGTGATGTCAGAGTCCAGTGGCGGAACCTCCGCCGTAAGTCCACACCAACCTGCACGCCAGGTAATTGCAACGTTCGACAACTACGCCGACGCCGAAAGCGCCGTCGACTACCTCTCCGACCAGCATTTCACGGTAGACAAACTCGCCATCGTCGGCCGCGACATCGAGCTGGTCGAGCAGGTCGTCGGCCGACTGAACTACGGCTGGGCCGCTCTGCGCGGCGCCGCCGCGGGCGCGCTGACGGGCGCACTGTTCGGCTGGATCTTCGGATTACTCGACTGGGTCCGGCCACTGCTCACGGGCCTCACACTCGCCTTCTACGGGCTGATCTTCGGCGCCCTCATCGGTGCTCTGCTCGGCCTGCTCATGTATGCGCCGCAAGGCGGCCGGCGCGACTTCACCTCAACCCAGTCATTACAACCACGTCACTACGAAGTCCTCGCCGACGTCGAGGTCGCGGACGAAGCCGTCCGCCTGCTCACCGGCCGGGCCGATCGAAAGGAATGAGTCATGGCAACCGCGGTAGGCATCGACTTGGGCACCACCAACTCGGTCATCGCCAGCTGGCAAGGCGGCGAGCCGGTGGTGATCTCCAATGTCGAGGGAGCGCGGACGACGCCGTCGGTGGTGGCGTTCACCGAGAGCGGCGAGCGCCTGGTGGGTCAGCTCGCCCGACGGCAGGCGATCTTGAACCCGAAGGGCACGATCTACTCGGCGAAACGCTTCATCGGACGGCATTACGACGAGATCTCCGAGGAGGCCAAAGCAGTCAGCTTCGACGTCGTGCCGGGTGACAACGGTGAGGCCCGATTCGACGTGCGGGGCAAGAAATACGCGCCGGAGGAGATCAGTGCCCTCGTGCTGCGCAAACTCGTCGACGATGCAAGCAAGTTCCTCGGTGAGAAGGTCAAGGAAGCGGTCATCACCGTTCCGGCCTACTTCAACGACGCGCAGCGCAACGCCACCAAGGACGCCGGCCGCATCGCCGGCCTCGAAGTTTTGCGGATCATCAACGAGCCGACCGCTGCGGCACTGGCGTACGGCATGGACAAGCAGACCCACGAGACCGTTCTGGTCTTCGACCTCGGCGGCGGCACCTTCGATGTGAGTCTGCTCGACGTCGGCGAGGGTGTGGTCGAGGTTCGCTCCACGGCCGGCGACTCCCACCTCGGCGGCGACGACTTCGACCGGCGTCTGGTGGACTACCTCGCCGACGAATTCCAGAGTGCGGAGAACATCGATCTGCGCAAGGATCCGCAGGCGTTGCAGCGGCTCTTCGAGGCCGCGGAGAAGGCCAAGGTCGAGTTGTCCTCGGTGACTCAGGCCCAGGTCAATTTGCCCTTCGTCACCGCTGACGCGAACGGTCCCAAGCACCTCACCACGACGATCATGCGATCGAAGTTCGAGGATCTGACCGCGGATCTGGTGGAACGCTGCCTCGACCCGGTGAAGCAGGCGATGAGTGACGCCAAGGTCACCGCCAACGACATCGACGAGGTGATCCTGGTCGGTGGTTCGACACGTATTCCGGCGGTGCAGGCGCTGGTTCGCCGGCTCACCGGCGGCAAGGACCCCCACATGGGCGTCAACCCGGACGAGGTCGTGGCGCTCGGTGCCGCAGTCCAGGCGGGTGTGCTCAAGGGCGAGGTCTCCGATGTGCTGTTGCTCGATGTCACCCCGCTGTCCCTCGGCGTCGAGACGCAGGGCGGGGTGATGACCAAGATCATCGAGCGCAACACCACGATCCCGGCCCGGCGCAGCGAAGTGTTCTCCACCGCGGAAGACAATCAGTCCGCCGTGGACGTCGTGGTCCTGCAGGGCGAACGCGAACGGGCCGCCGACAACCGGGTGCTGGGTCGGTTCCGGCTCGAAGACATCCGCCCCGCGCCCCGCGGCGAGGCCCAGGTCGAAGTCACCTTCGACATCGACGCCAACGGCATCCTCAACGTCACCGCCCGCGACAAGGACACCGGCAAGGAGCAGAGCATCACGATCAGCGAGCAGGGCAACCTGGACCAGAGCGAGGTCGAGCGCATGCTCGCCGAGGCCGAACGGAACCGGGGCGAGGACGAGGCGCTGCGCACGGCGGTCGACGCGCGCAACGCCCTCGATTCGGTTGCCTATCAGGTGGAACGGCGACTCGCCGAACTCGGTGACAGTGCCCCACCGCACGACAAGGCACGCGCCGAGATGCTGATCGCCGACGCCAGGAAGGCCGTGAAAGACGGTGCTTCGCCCGCGGAGGTACAGCCACTCGCCTCGGAGCTGCAGCAGCTGCTCTACGGGCTCGCACCGGCCCAGGCCGGCGGCGGCGACGGACACCAGGCCGGCGGCGGAGGCGAGGGTGCGTCGTCGGATGACGACGACGTGATCGACGCCGAATTCGATCGGAGCTGAGGCACCCGATGGACAGGTCTGCAGATCATTCGACGACCGAGCCGGCTACCGACGGTACCGACACCGATCAGACCGAGACGGTGCCTGAACGCACCGACACGGGGGCCGAGCTGGCTCAACTCGAGGACCGCTGGCGCCGGGCCCTCGCAGATCTGGACAACCTGCGCAAGCGGTATGCCAAGGATCTGGACCGTGAACGCGCCGCGGAGGCGGCGAGGGTGTCGGCGGCGTGGCTGCCGGTGCTGGACAATCTGGAGCTCGCGCTGGCCCATGCGGGCAGCGATCCTCAGGCCGTCGTCGAGGGTGTGAAGGCGATCCGGGATCAGGCGGTGCAGTTGCTCTCACGGCTCGGCTTCGAGCGCCACGACGAGGTCGGTGTGCCGTTCTCCCCGGAGCTCCACGAAGTTGTCAGTGTGGTGGCCCAACCCGACCTTCCCTCCGGGACCGTGATCGAGGTCTTGCGCCCGGGCTATGGGGAGGACGGGCGGCAGTTGCGTCCCGCCTCGGTGGTCGTCAGCCGGCCCGAGGGGTGAGCACCGATGGCGCGTGACTACTACGACGTGCTCGGGGTCCCGCGCGGCGCCGGCACCGACGAAATCCAGCAGGCGTACCGCAAGCTGGCCCGCAAGTACCACCCCGACGTGAACAAGGACCCCACCGCGGAGGACAAGTTCAAGGAGGCCAACGAGGCCTACCAGGTGTTGTCCGACCCGGACACCCGCAAACGCTACGACCGATTCGGTGACGACTTCCGGCGGGTGCCCGAGGACTACGACGAACGGGTCCGGGCGAGCGCCGGTGGGTACGGCGGCGCGGGATACGGCGGCGGGGGCGGGGGCAGACGGGTGCACTTCGGTCACGGTGTCGGTGGCGAGGGCGGCGTCGACTTCGAGGACCTCTTCGGGCAGATGTTCGGCGGCGGCGGTGGGTACGGGCCGATACCCGGCGCCGATCAGGAGGCGGAACTGGAACTGCCCCTGGAAGAGGCGTATCGGGGCGGCAAACGCACTCTCAGACTGGACGGACGGCAGTACGACGTCGACATTCCGGCCGGTGTCCTGGACGGCCAGCGCATCCGGCTGGCCGGGCAAGGCGGCCGGGGCAACGGTGACGCGCCGCCCGGGGATCTGTACCTCGTGGTCCGGATCAAACCGCATTCCCGGTTCCGGGTACAGGGCCGGGACATCTACGTCGACCTGCCCGTATCGCCCTGGGAGGCGGCCCTCGGGTCGACCGTCGTCGTTCCTACCCCGGGTGGCGACGCGAAAGTCAAAGTGGCACCGGGCTCGTCGACGGGAAGGAAGCTGCGCCTGCGCGGAGAAGGTATGCCCAATCCGCGGGGCGCCAACGGCAACCTCTACGCCGAAATCAAGGTGATGGTGCCGTCGAAACCGACAGCACGCGAACGCGAGCTGTTCGAACAGTTGGCCGCCGAATCGAACTTCGATCCGAGGAAACAGACATGAGCACCCCGACCCCCGTCACCCGGTACGTCTTGGTTCGCCGTACCCGACTGTCGCCGGATGCCTTCGCCGAACGTACCGGGCTGCACCCGGACCTGGCACGAAAGCTGGTGGCCCTCGGCCTGCTCGACGCCCACCACGACGCCGGCGGCGAGATGTCCTTCGAACCATCCGAAGTGGCCCACGCCGCCCGCATCCAACGGCTGCGGACCGGTCTGGGCCTGAACTACTCGGCAATCGGGCTGGTGCTCGATCTGCTGGATCGAATCGAGGAACTCGAAGCAGCGTCCCGCAGAAGGAGGACACCCCCATGGACACCGGCAGCCTGACTGAAAAGTCACGAGAAGCCCTGCAGGAAGCCCAGAACGTAGCGACCAGAATGGGCCACACCGAGGTCGACGGTGAGCACCTGCTGCTCGCGTTGGTCGATCAGCAGGACGGGTTGGTACCCCGGCTGCTCGAGCAGGCCGGCGCGAACGTCGACGCCCTGCGATCCGATCTGGAACGGGAACTCTCGCGCAGGCCGAAGGTCAGCGGCCCCGGCGCGACACCCGGTCAGGTGATGATCACCCAGCGCCTGGCCAAGCTGCTCGACGCCGCGGAACGGGAGGCGAAGCGACTCAAAGATTCCTACGTGTCGGTGGAGCATCTCGTGATGGCCCTCTCCGAGGAGGGGTCGGCCAGTGCGGCCGGACGTGTCCTCGCCAGTCATGGGGTCACACGAGATGCCTTCCTCACCGCGCTGACGAAAGTGCGCGGCAATCAGCGCGTCACCTCGGCGACCCCGGAAGGGGCGTACGAGGCGCTCGAGAAGTACGGCCGCGATCTCGTCTCCGAGGGGCGGGCCGGCAAACTCGATCCGGTCATCGGCCGAGATGCCGAGATCCGCAGGGTGACGCAGATCCTGAGCCGGAAGACGAAGAACAATCCGGTGCTGATCGGTGACCCCGGCGTCGGGAAGACCGCGATCGTCGAGGGACTCGCCCAGCGGATCGTCCGCGGTGACGTGCCCGAGGGCCTGCGTGACAAGACGATCTTCTCGCTCGACATGGGTTCCCTGGTGGCCGGCGCGAAGTACCGCGGCGAGTTCGAGGAGCGACTGCAGGCGGTGCTGTCCGAGGTGAAGGCGGCCGAGGGGCACATCCTGTTGTTCGTCGACGAGTTACACACCGTGGTCGGCGCGGGATCAGTCGGCGGCGAGGGGTCTCTCGACGCCGGCAACATGCTCAAGCCGATGCTCGCCCGCGGCGAACTGCACATGATCGGTGCCACCACCCTCGACGAGTACCGCAAGCACATCGAATCCGATGCGGCACTGGAGCGTCGCTTCCAGACCGTTCTCGTCGACGAGCCCGGCATCGAGGATGCGATCTCGATTCTGCGCGGACTTCGGGAACGCCTCGAGGTGTTTCACGGCGTGAAGATTCAGGACGGCGCACTGGTGGCCGCCGTGACCCTCTCACACCGGTACATCACCGACCGCTTCCTTCCGGACAAGGCGATCGATCTGGTAGACGAGGCATGCGCGCGGCTGCGCACCGAAATCGACTCGATGCCCGCCGAACTCGACGAGCTCACCCGGAAGGTGACCCGGCTGGAGATCGAAGAGGCCGCGCTGTCCAAGGAAACGGACGCGGCCAGCAAGACGCGCCTCGAGGAGCTGCGTAAGGAGCTGGCGGATCTGCGGGCCGAGGCCGACGCCCGGCACGCCCAGTGGGAGGCCGAGCGGCAGGCGATCCGGCGGGTGCAGGAGCTGAGGGGAGAGCTGGAACGGTTGCGCCACGAGGCCGAGGAAGCGGAGCGCAACTACGACCTCAATCGGGCCGCCGAGTTGCGATACGGCGAGATCACCGAGCTCGAACGCCGACTCGCGGCGGCGGAGGAGCAACTGGCCACCCGGCAGGGCCGCAATCCGTTGCTGCGCGAGGTGGTCACCGAAGACGAGATCGCCGAGATCGTGGCCGCATGGACGGGTATCCCGGTCGCCCGGCTGCAGGAAGGCGAGCGGGAGAAGCTGCTCAAGCTCGACGAGATCCTGCACGAGAGGGTCGTCGGTCAGGACGAGGCGGTGCAACTGGTCGCAGACGCGGTGATCCGGGCGAGGTCCGGTATCCGCGACCCGCGCCGGCCGATCGGTTCGTTCATCTTCCTGGGCCCGACGGGCGTGGGAAAGACCGAGCTCGCCAAGACGCTGGCCAGCGCCCTCTTCGACAGCGAAGAGAACATGGTGCGCCTGGACATGAGCGAGTACCAGGAGCGGCACACGGTGAGCAGGCTCATCGGTGCACCCCCCGGGTACGTCGGCTACGACGAGGGCGGCCAGCTCACCGAGGCGGTGCGTCGCAAGCCGTACTCCGTGGTGCTCTTCGACGAGATCGAGAAAGCCCACGCCGACGTCTTCAACACCCTGCTGCAGGTACTCGACGACGGCCGCATCACCGATTCCCAAGGACGGCAGGTCGATTTCCGGAACACCGTCATCATCATGACCTCCAACATCGGATCCCAGCATCTCCTCGACGGAGTCACAGCCGACGGCGAGATCAAACCGGACGCCCGGGAGCGGGTGCTGGCGGAACTGCGCGGGCACTTCCGTCCCGAATTCCTCAACCGGGTCGACGACATCGTGTTGTTCACCCCGCTCACCCTGCCCCAGATCGAGCACATCGTCGAGCTGCAACTCACCGACCTTCGGAACAGGTTGTCGGAGCGGCAGATACACCTGGATATCACGGCGGAGGCGCGCCGGCTCATCGCCGAACGCGGGTTCGATCCGGTCTACGGTGCGCGGCCGCTGCGGCGGTTCATCGCCCACGAGGTCGAGACCAGGATAGGTCGTGCGCTGTTGCGCGGCGAGATCGAACCGGGTGGCACCATCGGTGTCACGGTGGACGGCGGCGAGCTCGCCGTCGCGTATGCGGAACCCGCCGTCGCGGCGGCCTGAGACGAGGTGGGTCATGGGATCCGACAAGGTGAAGTGCCCGAACTGCCACAAGGTCAACAAGGTGCCGGCGGCCGGGGACGGCACACCGCGCTGCGGGAACTGCCACGAGCCGCTGCCCTGGATTACTTCGGCCGGGGACTACGACTTCGCGGAGGTCGCCGAGAAATCCTCGGTGCCTGTGCTCGTCGATCTCTGGGCGACGTGGTGCGGCCCGTGCCGCATGGTCAGCCCGGCACTCGAGCAGCTCGCCAGGGAACGCGCGGGTCAGATCAAGCTGGTCAAGGTCGACGTGGATGCTGCGCCCCAGACGGCCCAACGGTTCACCGTCCGCGCCGTGCCGACGCTGCTGGTGATGGACCGGGGTGAGGTCCTCGCTCGTCAGGCGGGCGCCGCCCCGGTACCGGCGCTGCGCACCTGGCTCGATCAGGCGCTCTCGGAAAATGCAGGCAAGGAGGCAAAGCCATGACCTCGGTCCACGCGGACCCCCACGTGACCGCGATCCGGCCCGTGGCGCCCCGGACCCCGCAGGGTTGCGAGGAATGTCTTCGCCTCGGCACCCCGTGGGTGCATCTGAGGCTGTGCCTGACGTGCGGACACGTCGGATGCTGCGACTCCTCGCCGGGCAAGCACGCGAGCGCGCACGCCCACGCCATCGGCCATCCGATCGTCCAGTCGATGGAACCCGGTGAAGATTGGCGCTGGTGTTATGTCGACCAGAACTTCGTCTGAGGACGCCGCACCCCTCGGCGACGGTCCGCCGGTCGACGACGAGACCCCGGATGCGGTCGGAGCTTTCCCGCGGCTGACGGACGACCAGGTGGCAACGCTCGCGACCGGTGGCGCGCGTCGATCGGTTCGCGCCGGCGAGGTGCTGATCCGAGAGGGCGCGCACAGCAACGACTTCTTCGTCATCCTTTCCGGCAAGGTCGCGGTCATCGACGAGGGCGACGGGGACGGCGAACGCCGGATACTGCGCGTGCACGGTCCAGGCCGCTTCCTGGGCGAGCTCGGACTGCTCGAAGGCCAGGTGGCGTTCTTCACCGCCGAGGCGATCGAGGACGGCGAGATGCTCGTCGTCCCGGCCGAGCGGGTGCGTGAGCTCGTTGCCCACGATCTTGTGCTCAGCGATCTGATCCTGCGCGCCTACCTGGTGCGCCGGCACCTGCTGATCGGGCTCGGTTCGGGGTTCCGGATCGTCGGCTCCTGTTATTCCCCGGATACGTTGCGGCTTCGCGAGTTCGCCATGCGCAACCGATTGCCCCACAGGTGGTTCGATCTGGAGCAGGACGCACGGGCGGAGCAGCTGCTGCGCAGCCTGGACATCGCCCCCGAGGACACTCCGGTCGTGATCTGGCACGGCGAGAAGGTGCTGCGCAATCCGACGAATGCGGAACTCGCCCGCATCGTCGGGCTTCCGGTCCCGGACCCGGTCCTGGACGCAGCCCAGGACGTGTGCAACCTCGTCGTCGTCGGTGCCGGACCGGCCGGTCTGGCCGCGTCCGTGTACGGCGCCTCAGACGGGTTGACCACGGTGACGCTGGAGTCGATCGCCGCCGGCGGCCAGGCCAGTACCTCCTCCCGGATCGAGAACTACCTGGGCTTCCCGGCGGGGATCTCCGGCTCCGAATTAGCCGAGCGCGCGGTGATCCAGGCCGGCAAGTTCGGCGCCCGCATCCTGGTATCGGCGGAGGTGACCGGTTTGGGATCCGAGTCCGGGAACCACGTGCTCCGGCTGGCGGACGGCGGCGCGGTTCGCGGCCGGACCGTCGTGCTCGCCACCGGGGCGCGATATCGCAAGTTGGCGGTTCCGGGGATCGAAGCACTGGAAGGGACGAGCGTGTACTACGCCGCAACCCATCAGGAAGCGCGGATGTGCGGCACCGACCCGGTCGCCATCGTCGGCGGCGGAAACTCCGCCGGACAGGCCACCGTCTTCCTCGCCGACCACGTCTCCCACGTCCACCTGCTCATCCGCGGCGACGACCTCGGAAAGAACATGTCCCGATACCTCGTGGACCAGATCGAGCACCACCCGCACGTCACCGTCCACCGGAACACCGAGGTTCGCGAGGTCCACGGTGAGAAGTACCTCGATGCAATCGTGGTCGAGGACAATCGCACAGGGGAACAGGACACCATCCGGGTGCACGCCCTGTTCGTGTTTATCGGGGCGATGCCGCACACCGGGTGGCTGGCCGACGCGATCGCGCTCGACGACCACGGCTTCGTCCTCACGGGCGTGGACGCGGTCCACGCCCGAGGGGACGGCAACCGGCGGATCGGCGCCGGGCCGTCGAGGACGCTCGAAACCAACCGCCCCGGCCTGTTCGCGGCGGGCGACGTCCGCAGCGGCTCCGTGAAACGGGTCGCATCCGCTGTCGGTGAAGGAGCGATGGCGGTTCGCCAAATCCATGAATACTTCGAGAGGAGCTGACGACATGCCAGTGATGGGCACCGTGAAATTCCAGCGATTCTTCCGGGCCGCGGCTGGACTGCAAGTCGACCGGAACGATCTCAAGCGCTATACGGATTTCATCGACGACAAGATCTACGACGTGATCCTCATCGGCAAGGCCTCGGCAAAGGCAAACCTGAGGGACGTGATCGAACCGTGGGACCTGCCGATCACCAAGGGGCTGCAGGAGAGCATCCACCGGTTCGAAAAACTGGACGAGGAGATCGAACTACAACCTCTGCTCGATCAACTGACGGCCCGGCCGCCGTTGGACGTGGCACTCTCCGAGGAGACCGAGCGGCGACTGCCGCTGATCGCCGGAGGCCTGAGCGTGGCACTGGCGCATACCTTCGTCACGGTCGAGCCGGACCGCAAGAACCCCGGGACCGCCGAATGGAACATCGCCTTCGACATCTTCCATCTACTGCTCTGACCCCGGCCAGCGGCCGGGGCGAACCGTTGGTTGCCGGGACGCGACGAACTCGTCCGAGTCAAGTAGTACCGGTTGTCGACTACCCAGCGGCTGCGACACGTACTGCGCGAGTACTGCCCGGCGGCCGGGAAACCGTTCGAGGATCTCGATGCGGTCGACGCCCTCGAGCTGCTCGGTAAGGCCCCGCCCCGGCGGCAGCAGCGAGACTGACGTGCCGCCAGATCACCGCGGCGCTCCGCAAGGCCCGCCGCCGCAACATCGAGACCGACGGGTCAGGCCGCATGGCGTGCAGAACAGCTGGGTCGGGCGGCGGTGATCACCACAGGCCTACGCGGCCACCACCCGCTCCGCCGCGGCCGTGCTTGGCAACTCGCGACCAATTCTCGAATACTTTGCGGCGACTCGCGCAGTCGAAACGATTAGATAATTGGCGGTATGCGACACGAAATTTTGGAAGAACGCGTTACAGGCCTCCTATCTTGGCTGCACGTCCGGTTTTGCCGCAGAGAGTCGAACAGAATTGTATCGTTTCTATCATGGGTCGAATCCTGCCGACCCCGAGAAGCCTGAGGAGAACCGACAGTGGCTGCGCCTGCGCGATTGATCATCGATACAGATCCAGGGATTGACGATGCGCTGGCGCTGGCTCTGGCGGTGACGAGCCCAGAGGTCGATCTGCTTGGCGTCACCACGGTCGCGGGAAACGCTCCGGTCGAAGAGGCGACCGACAACGCACTGCGGCTTTTGCGCGCACTCGGACGGGACGACGTTCCGGTCGCGGCGGGCGCAAACCGCGCGCTCGTCCGCATCGGGATGCACAACCAGCCGTCACCGCACGGCGAGAACGGGTTGGGCGGCGTCGAGCTTCCTGCGCCGACTCGTTCGTTGTCCAAGGAACACGCCGTCGGACTCCTCGCGTCGGCGCTCCGTGAGGCCGCACCGCGGTCCGTGACGATCGCGGCGATCGGTCCGTTGACCAATATCGCCCTGCTCGTCGCCATGCACCCCGAGTTGATCGACCGGATCGACAAGCTGGTGATCATGGGCGGGAGCACCGGCCGGGGCAACATCACGCCGGTTGCAGAGTTCAACATCTGGTCCGACCCCGAGGCGGCGCAACGCGTCTTCGCATGTCCGCACCTCGAAACCTGGCTCCTGGGACTCGATGTCACGCGACGTTCGACTCTGGACGAGAAAGCACTCGCAATGCTCGAGGCGCGGTCACATACCGGGTCACTCCTCGCGACGATGATCCGAGGCTACGGTGACATTCAGGCCGACGGCTGGCCCATGCACGACGCCTTGGTGATCGCGGCGATCGTGGATCCTTCGATCGTTCGATTGCAGACCGCGGCAGTCGAAGTCGAGACCGGTGTCGGTGTCGGTCGCGGACAGACGGTGTGCACGCTGTCGGGCTCCGTCACCACGTCCGGGGGGTGCGCCACGCCGGGTACCCGTCTGGCGGTCGATCTGGATGTCGCCCGATTCCGTGACCTCGTCATCACGCGCGTCGCGGGTCTCGCTGTGGCACCGGCCTGAAGAGGCCGAACGACAGGGCGTAGCGGACACTACCCAAGGCTGCCGTTGGGCAGTGCGTTCGTGCGAACTCACAATTCTACGAGCGCCCCGCCACATCGGCGGGCGGAAGGACGTGCCGAGGTCCTGGGGTAGCCGAGCGGCTTCCAGTCCGCCGGCACACCCAATTCCATGCGAACGATCTCCGGCGCAAAGATGGTGGATCCGATCCAACAACTGCCCACTTCCCGTGCGGCGAGGGAAACCAAAAGCCCTTGTACCGCCGCGCCGACGGCCACGGTGAACATCGTCGTCTCGGCGCGCCGACGGTACGCGTCCGGGTATTGTTGGGCGCCGTCCAGTACACAGTACGGGACGGTAATTTCCCGGGCGTCGAACAAAAATGCCGCCGCGAACGATTCGCCGCCCCCCGCTCCGGGGGCAAGCCGTCAGCGGTCAGATCGATCCGCCATTGCTCGCGCATCGCGGCGAGGAATCGCACGCGTACCTCGCGACCGCAGCCATACAAATCACACAGGACGTGTGTGGTGCCGGGTTGGTGCGGTCAGGGATTCGGCGACCGCCTGCGTGATCAGCTCTGGGTGAACCGGCCTGTGGTGCCGAATCCGGACATCCAGAACATCACGATCGACAGCGAACACAGCTGAAAGCGCGAACCGAATGCCGCAGCAACTGAGCCTCGCGGCGACCTTGTGCCAGCGCCTCAGCGGTGCCGAGCCAGAACAAGTCAGATCGGTTGCATCTGACCCGTCGTCGTATGTTTTCAGTCCCCGAACTACAGCGACGGAGATACCCGCCACCTTGCCCTTCACCAGATCGGCGGCGGCCGCGAGTTCGTCGCCCACTGCCACCTCGGTTACCAGCACGTTGCCCTGCGCGTCGCGGCGGTTTGCCCTTGGCGCCACGCGCGGCCCATCGTGTCCGTGATGATCACCGCCACGCTGACACCGAGCAGATACTGCAAACATGCCGAATCGACTGCGCGCTCTCATCGGGGTTCTCTGGTAGTAGTACCAATTCGTACGAGAAGACGTTAGACCCATCGATCCCCGAAGCGGCTTGCACGATCCCCCAGACGGTTCTCGGTGATGACGGTTGACCCCTCGCGGGCAACGACATGAACGGCTTCCTGCTCGACCAGACGCGCCCGGAACGCGTCACGATCCTGAGCTCCTGTCGGCGCATCGACGATTCGTCCCTCTGCCTTGGACACAATCTTGCTCGTGATCACGACGATGTCGTCGTCAACCAAACCAAGGCGCCTGGTGCGCGACCTGTTCGGCGACGTCGTCTCCCCGCCGGACCTCCGGAAGACCTGTCACGGGAAACACATGGAGTCCACTGACAGAGCCGTGGTCGGGGACGTCCGGGGCTCCCGAAGACTGGGCGGCCGACGTCATCGCTGGCTCTGCAATCGAGGAATTCGGGTAATCCGGTCCTCCTCTGCAAGTCGCAACTTCGCTTGTCGGAGTAATTTTTCCCGCTGACTCTGCGCGAGTTCAGGAGTCACGTTCGACGACAACAGTGCGGTCAATTGTTTGAAGTACGGGCGCGGTGGCACGCCGAAGGTAATGAATATGTCATCCGCGGTTCCGCCACCGAAGGGTTGCCAGCGGCGGGCAAAGTCGATCATCGCAGCCTCGTGTTTGTCCAAGAACGCGAACTCACGCGCCGACCCCAGAGCAGCCATGCGGGCGCCGAAGCCCAATCCCCGGACCGTGCGCAGGTCGGAGGCGGTGTCCACGTCTGACCTCAGCGAAGTCCATTCACCCTCGAGAGCTATGGCGCCCGACGCCTGATGGGCGAGCGCCGAACCGATGCCGAAGGCCGGAAACAGTCCTTCGCCCGCCGCCGATAGCAGCAACGTTGTGCCCTTTCCATCCCGGTCGGCGCAGTACGCACGCCTGCCGTCGGCAGCCGAGATGAATGCGGACAATTCGCGATGCCGAAGCGCTGGAAGATCCGCCAGCAACGCGCCCACCACTCGGCCTGGGCGTTCCCGCTCCAGCAGGGCCGCGCCGTGGTTCAACGCCGAGTTCACTCCCCCGGCTGGCTCGTTTCCCAGTACGCGTGCACCGAGCCGTTCGACGCTGCGCGCCACGACCGGGTCCGGGGTGACGACGAGCACCGAGTCGACCGCTCGTGCCCGCAGCGCAGCGCAGACTGTGTCGAGCACGATCGCCAGGACCAGCCTCTTGTGCGCGTTCATCTTTCCGGTACCGCCGTCAACCGCGCCCCGGAGTCGTGTTTTCGCCTCGGAGAGTGACTTGACCGGAATTATCAGGTCGATAGGATGCGGATTCGTCATTACAAGACTCGGATTCTCGGGTGGGTCTTTCCCATCATCGGTTATCGCGCCGAGGCGGGGAGGTCTGCGCAGTTGGACAGCAGGCTCGCTGCTGCCGCGTCCAGGAAGACCCGGGTCGCGTGCGAACCCAGCGCCCCCGCTGCCGGTAGCTGCTGGGGCGTCAGCCCCTGCTGCATCAGCGTCGCGACTGCGGGCGCCTTGGCGTCGCCGGTAGTCATCAGCCACACTTCGCGGGAGCGCGTGATCGCCGACAGGGTCAGCGAAATCCGGGTGCTCGGCGGCTTCGGGCAGTTGTATACCGCCACCACTTCACGTTGCTTCTCCAGCACTGCCGGTGAGTCCGGGAAGATCGAGGCGACGTGACCTTCCTCGCCCATCCCGAGGAGGCAGATGTCGAACAGAGGCGTCCTATCCAGGCGACCGTACGCGCACAGTAGCGCCTGGTAGGCGCTTGCTACTGCGGTGGCGTCGTTGCCGAAGCCGCCGTCGGAGGGCGCCATGACGTGCACGCGGCTCGGGTCCACGGGCAGGTGGTCCAGCAGGGCCTCGCGCGCCTGTTTCTCGTTACGGTCGGGGTGATGTCGGGACACGAAGCGCTCGTCGCCCCAGAAGAAGTTCACTCGATGCCAGTTGACGATGTCGCGATTCGGGGCGGTGCGTAGTCGGTCGAGCACCGCTGTCCCGGTTCGTCCTCCGGTGAGCACCAACGATGCGTAGGCGCGCTCTTGCTGCGCCTGGGCAAGAGTCGAAAGCAACCTCGACGCGACGTCACCGGCGAGCTGTTCGCCGTCGTCGTAGATATAGGGGATCGGCTTCGGGAGGGTGGAAGCGGTTCTTATTGTGGTCATCTGAGGATCACCTCTGGTGAGTGTGTCGGTGCACCGTGCAGATCGAGCTGGTGGGTGGGAGGCGTCAGGTAGTTGGTCGTGCGCCGTCGCAGGCGGCGGCCGATTCCCTGCACCACCGCGTCCAGGTCTGTCTCGTCGAGTTGCTGGCCGTGGGCGGCGCCGGCGGCGCGGCTGATGTTCTCGTCCATCAACGTCCCGCCGACGTCGTTCACTCCGGCCTGGAGCAGTTGACGAACCCCGTCGAGTCCGAGCTTGACCCACGAGGCCTGCACGTTGTCGATCAGCCCGTCGTAGACGATTCGCGCAATCGCGTGGACCAGCACTACTTCTCGCCAGGTCGGCCCACGGCGCGCACCTCGCTTGAGGTAGATCGGAGCCGCCATGTGTACGAACGGAAGACCGACGAACTCGGTGAACCCGCCGGTCTCACGCTGGAGTTCTCGGGTGCGGAGGAAGTGGCGCGCCCAGTGCACGGGCTCCTCGACCGTTCCGAACATCATCGTCACGTTCGACGTCAGGCCCATCGAGTGGGCGACGCGGTGACATTCGAGCCACTCCTCGGTGTCGATCTTGTCCGGGCAGAGGGTCGCCCGGACGTCGTTGTCGAGAATTTCGGCGGCGGTGCCCGGGAGCGACTTCAGTCCTGCGTCGACCAATCGCTGTAGGTACTTCTCGAGCGGCTCCCCGAGCCGCTTGGCCCCTTCGGTTACCTCGAGGGCCGTGAAGCCGTGCACGTGGATGTCGGGCGCTGCTTCCTTCGCCGCGCGGCAGACGTCGATGTAGTAGTCGCCGTCGAAGGACGGATGGATGCCGCCCTGCAGGCAGACCTCGGTACACCCGAGATCCCACGCCTCCCGGACACGGCCGGCGACGTCCTGAAGGGTCAGCAGGTACGGCTTGCCTCGCAGGTTCAGCGACAGCGGCCCCTTGGAGAACCCGCAGAAGGTGCATTTGAAGGTGCAGACATTGGTGTAGTTGATGTTCCGGTTCCGCACGAATGTCACGTCGTCTCCGACCGCCCTGGAGCGGAGGTGATCGGCGAACTCGGCGACCTCGGCGACCTCTCCCCCGCGAGCTCCAAAGAGGGTGACGATCTCGCCCACTCCCGGTTCCTGCCCCGAGGCGATACCGTCGAGGACGTCCGTGACGGGCCCGCCGAACCCTCGCCTGCGGCTCGGCACCAGATCGGTGGGCGCGAACTCCGACCCGGAGCTCCAGACGGTCGAGCGTCGACCGATCTGGACGACTTCCGCCCCGGTGCCGACGTTCTTCGCGTCGGCGTGGCGCTCGGGGAACATCGCACCCGGGTCGTCGCGGCCGAGCGACTCGGCGTCCGACCGGTCCAGGATCGCGAAGCGCAGACCGGGGTCGATCCATTGGTCGGGGCGGCGCGCGAACTCGGGGTAGACGGTGAGGCGGGGTGTGAGGAACTTGCCGTGACGTTCGGTCACCTCGCGGAGCCGGTCGAGCGAGGGCCACGGTCGTTCCGGGTTGACGTGGTCGACCGTCACCGGGGACACACCACCGAAGTCGTCGATCCCCGCGTCGAGCAGCGCACCGACGTCTTCCGAGAGGTTTGGGGGTGCCTGCAGGTGCACATCCGGCGGCAGGATCAACCGCGCCATCGCGATCGTGCGGAGGAAGTCGTCCTGCGGGCAGGCGGGTTCGTTGCGCATCACGGTGTCCGGTTTGGGCATGAAGTTCTGCACGATCACTTCTTGGACGTGCCCGTAACGTCTGTGCAGGTCCGCGATGGCGCGCAGCGCTGTGACACGGTCCTGCGGAGACTCTCCGATGCCGACGAGGATCCCGGTGGTGAAGGGAATCGCGAGTTCGCCCGCGGCTTCCAGCGTGGCCAGCCGGCGTTCCGGTCTCTTGTCGGGCGCACCGCGGTGGGCCATCAGGGTTGGGTTCAACGACTCGATCATCATGCCCTGGCCGGGGCTGACCGTCCGCAGCAGCGACAGAGCATCCGGTGCGAGGGCTCCGGCGTTGGCGTGCGCCAGCAATCCGGTCTCCGCGGTCACGAGCCGGCACATTGCGGCCAGGTACTCGACGGTGGAGCCGTAACCGTGATCGCCCAGCCATTGGGCCGCGACGTCGTATCGGTCTTCGGGCTGTTCCCCCAGCGTGAACAGCGCCTCGTGACATCCCGCCTGCGCCCCTTGCATCGCGATCGCGAGCACCTGATCGGGCGTGAGGTAAGGCGCCTCCGCGCGTGCGGGTGAGCGGGAGAACGTGCAGTAACCACACCCGTCGCGGCACAGTGAGGTCAACGGAATGAAGACCTTGGGCGAGTATGTCACCCTCGTGCCGAAGTGTGAGTCGCGCAGTGCGGCTGCCCGTTCCATCAGCTCCGGGAGGGGACGGGTAAGAACGGCCGCGTCATCGACGGACAGCGCATCGAGGGCGCTCCTGGTGGTGCCGAGCTGGTGGATTGTTGACTTCGTACCTATATCGAGACTCATGGTGGGATGCTCTCTACGCCTCTACCGGTGTGATGGAAACCCCTCGAGCGCGGCTCGGCGGCTCCCACTTCGATCGATCAGAACAACTGGTACTCACTGCCGAACACTTCGCTGACAGATCCGCCTCGGAAGACCTGGCTGATCGAGTCGGCGAGGACGCCGGCGCAGGACAGCACGCGCACGTTGGCCGGTGCCTGGGGCGACAGCGCGATCGTGTCGGTCACGACGATCTCTTCGAACGGCGATGCGGCGAGGTTGTCGTAGGCCTGGCCGCTGAACACCGGGTGGGTGGCTGCGGCGAACACCCTTGACGCTCCAGCCCTCATCACCATCTCCCCCGCGGCACGGAGAGTGCCGGCGGTATCGATCATGTCGTCGACGATGATCGCGGTCTTTCCCCGCACATCTCCGATCACGTGACCTATCTCGGCGACCTGATGTTTCGGGCGTTCCTTGTCGAGAATCGCGAGATCGGCGCCGACGCACTTGGCGAAACTCTTGTTCAGCTTCACCCGGCCGGCGTCGGGTGCCACCACCACGACATCCTCCATCGCGAGATCGATGAAGTACTGAGCGAGCAACCTCATTGCCGTCATGTGGTCCACCGGGATCTTGAACATGCCCTGGAGCTGTCCGGCATGCAGATCCATCGCCAGGAGACGGTCTGCTCCAGCCGATTCGAGCATCCGCGCGACCATACGCGCGGAAATCGGCTCACGCGGGGCGCTCTGCTTGTCCTGCCTCGAGTACCCGTACCACGGCGTTACGGCGATGACGCGGTGCGCACTGGCAGCAACAGCGGCGTCGATCATCACCATCAGCTCCATCAGTGCATCATTGGTGGTGACCCCGGTCTCGGGATTGGTACATGTCGGCTGAACGATGAAGACGTCGGCGTCGCGGATCGACTCCTCGAACCGGCAGTACACCTCTCCGTTCGAGAAGGTCTTCAGCACAACCGGACTCAGCCCCACGTCCAGCTCGGCACCGATCGCTTTCGCGATGTCGGGGTTGGCTCGACCGGAAAACAGTTTCAACCGCTTGCCGTAATTCATCGGCATGCTCGTCGCGGTACCCGCGGACGTAGCGCAGTCCGCACCACTACTTGTCGGGATGCTTCTCAAGGCGGCCACCGTTCAAGGACCTCGCTGTCGTATTGGTGGAAGGTAGTACTGATGTGCCCGTCTTCGACGTGCGGCGGCGCCGGTCAGAGCAGTCCTCGGCCGAGTACGTATGCACCGCGGAGATCGGTCCCCTCGTACTCGATCGTGGCAAGCTCACGGACCCGGGCGCTCGCATTGACGGCCACCGTGTTCGGGAGCTTTCCGAACAGCGGGATGTCGGACGTGGAGTCGCCGTATGCAACGCAGTCCCTTTCGGCGAGTCCATACTCCGCGAGCAACTTGCTGACGATCGAAACCTTGTCCTCGGCGCTGAGGAGACTCTCCGGGCCGACCTCGCTCCTCAAGGCCACCTGCGCGCCGAACGCCGAATCGGCGCCCAACCCGGTCAGGCGTTCCACGAAGAATTGGGGTGACTGAGAGATGACAGTGCTGTATTCGCCGCGGTTGCGGATATCGGCGAAGACTTCGACCACGCCGCCGATCCACGGGGAGGCGGCGAACGCGTCATCGATGTCTGCCTCGCTGAGCCCTTCCCACAGGGGAAGGCAGAGTTCCCAGAAACGCACATCGCTGATCTCACCCCTGAACCAAGATTGCTCGATCAGCTCGCCTGCAGCGAGTTCTCCGACCGCTCTCGAGATCTCGATCGAAGCAGTGGACTGCAGGAGGGTGCCGTCCATGTCGAAGACGTGCAGCTTAGTCATCGTGCTGTGAACCTAACTGTGTGTGGAACGGGTTACAAGCCTGCCCGGGGGCCGGCGACCAGGGCGGTGTAAAAGTTGCGCCCGGTCGCCGGCAGCTCTCAGGAGAGTGCGAGTTCAGCGTCGTTGTGCAGGGGTGCGATGGCGTCGGCGTAATAGCTCTCCGGCACCTCCCGCTCACTGCGCTCGATCAGCTCGGAGAAATCCCACTTCCGCAGCAACTTGCCGTTACGGAACACCGGCTGCAGAATGTTCTCCTCCGGCGTAATCGACTCCCGCGGCACCGTCTGATACTCACCCTGCGACAGTCGCAACCCGAGTCGGCCGCGTTTGGACGCCTTCATTGCATCCCCGGTCGGCGCCTTCGCGATACCCCGCCACTCACCGTTGACACACACCGCGGACGCCTTCTGCCCGAAGTTCATCGTGTCCCGGTTGCAGTGTTGCAACAGCCCGCCGCCCATCCCGAAGATCGCGTTCTCCGCCGAGAAACCGCGGCGTTCGAGCTCGGCGTACACCCGCGGGAGACTGTCACGATTGACCCCGTCACCCTGCACCACCCGCACATAGTCGGGCAGCACCTTGAAACCCTTGCTGTTGGTGGTGTACCCGAAGCTCTCCATCAACCACTCGGTCGTCTCCGCGGTCACCTGCACCACATCACCCGAGTCCGGGCGCACCCCGACCAGTCCGGGAAAGTTCCGAACAACGTCGGCGAGCTCGCGGCCGATGATGTTCTTGACCGCGTTCTCGTGATCGTAGGTGTCGGTCAGCAGCAACGCCACCCCGCTCGGTGCGTGCACCTCGAGCATGTTCCGCATCGCCGCGGCCTCGTTCTCCCGACCCCACGCGCAGAAACTGGCGTGCTCGGAGTTCGGGCCGGAATTCGCCGGCGCGACCGCGTTGTAGTACTCCCTCGCCGCGAGAATCCCTGGCACGGTGTCACTCTGGTTGAAGTTGACCAGGTGCGCCAACCCCCCGAGCGCGGCCGACTGCTGCGAGCTCACCCCGCGGGCACCGTAGTCGTGCAGACAGTGTCGCAGAATTTCCGGGTGATCGGAGGTCCGGGCCAACGCCTCCTTGATGACCTGCTTGGCCAGCCAGCTGATGGTGCCAACCGTGGTCGGGTACCACACTCCACGCAGCAGCGCGGTCTCGAAGAAGCTCGTCACCCAGAAGTACTTCGGGTCGGTGTTGATGATCTGCACCAGCACGTTGCGGGTCGGCATCACCAGGCCCTCGGGCACCGCCTCGATCTCCACCGGCAAGAATCCATCATGATCGTTGAGGATTCCCAGCCAATTCTCCCGATTGAAGTGCATCCCCTGCTCACGGGTGATACTCTCCGCCTGATCGATATCTTCGAGCGTGATCGGATGCAGCAGATACTCCCGGATGAAGGCCTGCAAGCCCACGAACATCGTCACCGGGAACTCCCCACCCCGCGACTCGATGTAACTGGACACGTACTCCGTCCCTGCCGGATACAACGGGTAATGACAATGCTTGTAGCTATCGGTGTTGATGATGATGTTGTCGTAACTCCGACTCAAAGCCATCGCAATTTCGCCTTTTCTCGTGGTGTGTGATCGTTGCTACTTCTCTGCTGTCTGGATTTTCCAAGTCCCGGAGAGTTGCTGCGAATGCGGCCGAACCTTCGCGTTCGAGGTGCTGCGTTCGATCCAGAACTCGATCTTGTAAGACGTTGGCTACCAACATGTTCGGTCCATTACGTCTATCGAGCAGGTACCCGTCATGCGGGCGACCTATAGCGGGTTCGCTCTCTCAGTGCGCTGCATCACACTTACTATTAACGTTTATAGTGCCGCAGTCAAGAGGTTCGAGGAGATCAATTCTCAGCTCGCGCACTTTACTCGAAAACCGGCTCGTGCCACGGCTGGCCTGGACAATTCCCTGCCAACGATCAGCCGGCCGCATCCCGATTCCGCCCCTTCGTTTCCCGGCGCTACGGAACCCGAAATCCGGTAGAACGACCAAATATTAGAAAGGGTTCTACCTTGTGGATGCCTGAGTTACTCGCGAGCGCCGCGCCTACCGGCCGCGTGACGGACTTGAACCGACTATGAACCATGCACCTGGACAGACGAATACGGCCACCCACACGAGTGAATGACCGTATTCTCGCAGCCGGAGTCGGGGGTGCCGTGGCCAAGCGCCGACATGGCGAGGCGACCGGTCGGTGCCGACTCGACGAAGCGACCAACATGCGGTTCTCCCGCTCATTGCGGGACGGTCGCCCTGTCTACCTCAACCCGGGCGGGTCTGCGCTCCGACACTTGTCCTCGGTGTCAGAGTGATCCCGTTGCGGTATCCGACAGTAACCCCACAACATTCAGTTAGTTCCTCTGCGTTGTTCCTTCTAGGAGGCAGTAACGGGAGTGGAGATCTTGCGGTAGGTGTCCTTACGCCTGATGCGGTCGCCTTCGAACTCGAACACGTCGCACGCAAGTGTTTCCAGAACGGTCCCGTCCACTTGCCTTTGGAAGGTAGTCCACCGGGTTACAGCAAAATTCATACTTACAAGCGGCTTCTCCATCACGGTTTCGGTCGCCGAACCGCTTGGTCGAAGGTACATCTCGAATCCGCGACGAACATCGGCAGGACCTTCGAACCGGACTCCCGGATCGGGGCCGACAGAAGAGTGGAAGGTGCAATTGTCGGCCATCAGGTTCATCAGTGCGTCGACATCCTTGATGTTCCAGGCGTAGACGAACTGGTCGATCAACGTTGCACGGTCGTCAATAGTCATGGCTGCTCCATATGCTCCGGTTCGGGAAGCCTCCGGGTGCGCTGATGTCGCCACACAGGGGCCTCGACGAGTGGTTATGCCCGGCTGCCGACCTCGATGTCCGTGGCGCGAGGCATCCCAGCGCGGGCCCCGACGTGTGCAACAGACAGCGCGGCAGCAATATTTGCGGCTCGGACGGCGACGTCGAGTTCATCTCCCGCTGCTAGCCGGGTGATCAGAATGCCATTGAAGGTATCGCCTGCGCCGGTGGTATCGCGTGCCACCGCCGGCCGTGGCCGCACGTGGTCGACGTTCCCGTCGGGCGTGAGTACCAGGGCACCGTCACCTCCCAGGGTGACGACGACCGGGGCTCCGGTGCGTGCCATGGTCGCGGCGGCGGCTTCGCGGGCGTGGGTGTGCTCGTCACCGAGCATCTTTGCGAGTTCGACACACTCGCCCGCATTGGGCGTCAGGATCGGCCCGTACCCGAGGAGATCGGCAACCCCGGGAATGGGAGGGGCCGGATTCAGGACACAGCGTGCACCCGCGGTGGCGGCAGCGACCACCGCAGCCGCCACCGCGGCGTCGGGTATCTCCGTGCTGACCAGCACTGAATCCGAGGGTCTCAGATCGGAAACGAGGGCCCGCGTCACGTGTTCGACGCTCAGTGCGGCATTGGCACCCGCACCGACGGCGATCTGGTTCTCGGCGCCCGGGTCGACGACGATCAACGCGACCCCGGTGGCTTCCTGCTCGAGGACGGTGACGCCCTCCACCCAGATACCCTCGGCGGTAAGTTCGTCCAGCGCTTCGGTGCCGTTGGCGTCCGCGCCTACCGCTCCGACGAGATGCACTTCCGCGCCCGCCCGCGCGGCCGCGACCGCGGCGTTGGCGCCTTTGCCGCCGCCGTACCGTTCGACGCGGGTTCCCACGACGGTCTCGCCCGGACCGGGCAGTCTCTCAGCGGCGACGACCAGGTCGACGTTGATCGCTCCGACGACGAACACTCGCCCCCGGGTGGTACCCGCGTCCAGCGACGTACTCATGAACTACCTAAGGGTGTGGCCACGGAATCTCTTATCTGTAGCAGGGTCGGGAACGGCTCGGGAGCGGGCACGTCGACCTTGTCGTCGATGAGTTCGAACAGCAGGTTCGCGGCTCGCTCACCCATGTCCCGAGCCGGTTGGCGGACTGTGGTCAATCTCGGCGTGAGGAGCGAGACCAGCGGTAGGTCGTCGAAGCCGACGACGCTGAGTTCTTCGGGCACTCGGATGCCCTCGGATCGGCAGTACTCGAGCACGCCGATGGCCATCAGGTCGTTCGCGCACAACAACGCTGTGGGGCGCTCCGACGGCGGCCCGGACAATGCCTTCGCCGCGAGTTCCGTACCCGACTCCTGCCGGTAGTTTCCACCGAAGACCGGAACGGTATCGGGTTCGATTCCTGAGGCTGCCAGCGCCTCCCGATAACCGGCGAGTCGCTGTTGGGCCGTCCACAAACCCTCGGGACCGCCGATGACGGCGATCTTGCGATGGCCTGTTCCGAGCACATGTTGAGCGACTTCCCGGGCGCCGCGGCGGTTGTCCGACACGATGGCCGGCAGGTCGAATCCGGGGACCTGCTCGTCCACCAGAACGATCGGACCGAGCCGCGTGAGTTCGAGAAGCGACGTCGGTGACGTCGACGCCCCCGACAGATAGATGATTCCGTTCAGCCTCTGACTTCGGAGCAGCCGCCCGTTGAGCGACTCTCCTCCATCGGTGGCTTCGGGGGCACACAACACGACAAGCACTCCACGAGCAGCTGCGGCCTGTTCGACGCCTTCCACGAGGAGCGCGAAGAACTGGTTCGACAGTTCGGGGACCACGAGTCCGATCGTGGGCGCCGAACGTCTCTTCAACCCCCGCGCAGCCTCGTTGGGTGCGTAGTTGAGGACACGCACAGCGTCGAGCACGCGGGCTCGACGTGCGGGCGCAACCGGTCCGCTGTCGTTCAAGACGTAGCTGACCGTGCTCACGGACACGCCAGCGTGCCGGGCCACGTCTTTCATCGTCGGGGGCTGACCATTGCTCATAAAATTCTCAATCTACCGCAGCAACCGCGTGCACCGGCGACGGAAGGCCCGCGTCGACGCCCGCAGCCCAGTTCACGATCGAGGTCCACAGCGCCTGATAATGCTGCCACTCCACGAATTCCGGCGGCGCCCAATGTGGGGCCAGATCGGACGCGAACGCCACCGAGCGGCCGACGCCGGCGGTACCGACGACCAGCAGCGGGTCTTCGCGGAAGCGCGCGACAACCGTCGCGTCGGATTTGGCGATGACCCGGTTGTAGCCGAGAAGCATCGGCCATTCCGCGGGGGTTCCGCCGAGGATCTCGTGATTCGGTTCGTCGAACGTGGCGTCGAGGCCTTCGGGAACTTCGATGCGGTCGTCGTAGTCGAGCATGGTGACCGGAAGCACCGGTGCCAGCGGGCTCATCCCGTAGCGGGCCTTGCCGTCGATCCCGGTGAACGACATGTAGCCGCCCACCATGATCAGGCCCCCGCCGGCTTCGGTGAAGTCCGCGAGCAGCGACAGGCGGTTGACGCTGCGTTCGGAGCGCAAAAATGTCTCGTCGGCCAGCAGGAAGGAGTTCGCTCCGATGTCGCTGAGGACCACGACGTCGAACTGCTGCAACTCTTCCAGCGCCTTCGGGAACCGCCCCGAGATCTCGTGGGCGCGCAGGTACGTCACGTCGAGCCCGGAAGCGTCCAGCGAGTCCAGGAAGACGCCGCCGCCTTCCTCGTACTCGACTGTGCGAAATTCGTCGAAGCCCTTGATGTGCACCGTGTGCTTGATCCACGATTCGCCGACCACGAGCACCCGGGTGGCGCCGTCCTTAGTCGAAGTCATACCTACTCCAAATTTCAAAGAATGTGTGTGTGCAACTCGAGCCGTCGCCCGCGGTCGTCGTTGTCGGAAGCGGGCGGACCGACGTCCCCGTCAGTGAACGAGGCGATGCCGGTCCGCCGTGATCTGCGGCGATGAACGGATCGGTCAGCTCTTGGGGAGCGGCCGGTCTCCTACAAAGTCCGGCAGCACACGAGCTTCCGGAACCTGCGGCATCGTCGTCTCGCGTGAATCCCAGCCGATCATCTTGTCCGGCACCAATTCCAGGTAACGGCGGTCGGCGAATTCACCGAACTCGAAGTACTGCTCGGCGTAAGGGTGACCCGTGCCGAAGTACTTCTCGAACACCTTGTCCTGGAGCTTCTTCACGAGAACCTCGTCTGTGGCTTCGACCAGCGTTCCCAGGATGCGTACACCGCTGACGGTGGCGTACTCGTCGCCCGAATCGACCAGCGCGGCGATTTTCCGGCCTGCCTGCGAGTTCGCACCGTGGCGGCTACCGGCATCGATCGGGAGGAAGATCCTCTTCTCGTCGACGACGAACCACAGGGGAGTCAGGTAGATGCTCCCGTCGGCATTCACGCTCGCCACACGAATGCTCTTGGCCCGGTCGAGGTAGCCCCACCTCTTGTCGCCCCGCAGAGGGGCGGTCTGGCTTGCGGTCACGGCCATTGCTCTCTCACTTCCTCAGTTCTTGGAGGGTCTTGTGGTAATCCGGCACCTCGACGAGTCCCACGCGGGGAGACGGTCCGCTCGTCCAAAAGAAGACGGTCCGCACGCCGGTGTTCTCGAGGGTGTAGGTGTATCCGGCCGGCAGGTAGATGTGCTCTCCCGGACCGGCTTCGAGCACGACCTCTCGGTCGTTCGCATCCTTGACCCGCAGCTTGATGTGCCCCTCGAGGCAGTAGTGCGTCTCGTCGAAGTTGGGCTGCTCCCAGTTGTAGGGAGCGTGGTCGGGCTCCTGGTAGCAGTAGCCCTGGCGGAAGTAGCGTGCGTCGTCGCGCTCCCGTGACAGGAAGATCGCGGTGTCGATGCCGGTGTTGAACTGCATACGCGGCATGCTGCTGATCTCGTCTTCAGTGATCACCCGCGGGTAACGTCGCGCGTTCGGCGCTGACGGATCGAAGTCGGCCATCCGGGTCTTCCCTTCATTTCGAGTCGGTTTCCGGAAGCATCCACAATGGTGGCCAGGCAGACTGAGCGCAGTTGGCTCGTGCTGGATCTTTCGGGTGATTCCCGCGACGACCACCGGGATTGCTAGCCGGTGTGAAACGTTTCCACTTTGGAGATCTAATCTGGCATTTTACCTGTTGTAATGCCGACTGGATTCGTTTCTAATCTACAAGAGCGGTTATGGAGCGTCAAGTGTTCTGGAGGAATCTCGCGTGCCTGTCGCGGACACCGTTCCGCACGCCCGGGACCTGCACACCGCACTGTGGACAGCCTTGTTCCCTCAGCGCACGGCGGCAACGCTCCGGTCTCCATCCGGTCCGTGACTACACCCGCCGGGCCGCGGCCTTCCGGTACAGCGAGACCAGGGAGTTGGTCGATTCATCGTGACCGAGCGCGGGCGGCTCGTCCTGAGAGAGCTCGTCGAAGATGCGGTGGGCGAGCACTTTGCCCAGCTCCACACCCCATTGATCGAACGAGTTGATCCCCCACAAGACCCCCTGGGTGAACACCTTGTGCTCGTACAGAGCCACCAGCTGGCCGAGCACGAACGGGTCCAGCCTCCCCGCCAGCAGCGTATTCGTCGGTCTGCCCCCCGCGAAACTTCGGTGCGGGACGAGGTCGGCCCGTACCCCGGCAGCCGCCACTTCCTCCTCGCTGCGACCGAAGGCGAGAGCCTCGGTCTGAGCGAAGAAGTTCGCCATCAACAGATCGTGGTGTTCGTCAGGACCGTCGACGGGACGAAGAAAGCCGATGAAGTCGCAGGGGACGAGGTGGGTGCCCTGGTGCAGCAGCTGGTAGAAGGCGTGCTGGCCGTTCGTGCCGGGTTCGCCCCACACGACCGGGCCGGTACGGACCCGGACCGGACGTCCCTCCGTGTCCACCGATTTGCCGTTGCTCTCCATGTCGAGCTGCTGCAAGTACGCCGGAAAGCGTGCGAGGTACTTGCTGTACGGCAGTACGGCATGAGTCTGAGCGTCGTGAAAATTGTTGTACCAGAGTCCGATCAGTGCGAGGAGCACCGGCATGTTGCGGCCGAACGGGGCCTCGCGGAAATGAGTGTCCATCGCACGGAAGCCGTCGGTCATCGAGGCGAAGTTCTCCGGCCCGATCGCGATCATCAACGACAGTCCGACCGCCGACTCGACGGAGTACCTACCGCCGACCCAATCCCAGAAACCGAACATGTTCTCGGTATCGATCCCGAAGCGACTCACCTGTTCCGTATTGGTGGAGACGGCGACGAAGTGTCTGCCAACCGCGTCCTCGTTGCCGAGCGCGTCCACCAGAAGCCGGCGCGCGGTGCGCGCATTGGTCAGTGTCTCGACAGTGGTGAACGTCTTGGACACCACGACGTACAGGGTTTCGCTCTGATCGAGATCCCGGACCGCCGACACGATGTCCGAGCCGTCGACATTGGAGACGAAACGGACGTTCAGTCCCGGATCCGAGTAGGCCGACAGCGCTGCGGCCGTCATCACGGGACCGAGATCCGACCCGCCGATCCCGATGTTCACCACGTTCTTGATGGCCTTACCCGTGTATCCCAGCCACGCTCCCGACCGGATCCGGGTCGCGAAGGCGGCCATGTCGTCGCGCACGCGGTGCACCCCCGGTACGACATTGCCTCCGCCGATCACCATTCGCTCACCGCGCGCGGCGCGCAATGCCACGTGTGCCACGGCGCGATCTTCGGTCATATTGATTCGCTCCCCCGCGAACATCGCCTCGATCCGCCGGTCCACCCCGGCGGCGTAGGCGAGGTCGACCAACTCGTCGATCACCTCGGCGTCGACGAGGTTCTTCGAGTAATCCAATAGCAGTCCGTCGACACCGAGGGTGAACTCAACAGCGCGTCCGGGGTTTTCGGTGAAGAGTCGGCGAAGCGATACTCCGTCGAGGCGTGCTCGGTGTTTCCCGAGCGCGGCCCACTGCGGCCGCTGATCGACCGGGGTCTGAAGGAATTCCATCATCGCCTCACATTTCTCGAGCCTTCGGCCGCCGATACGGGGATCGGCGGTGGTATCTGTGCTGGGTTACGGGACCGGTCGACCTGCGCGCGGGCGTCGTCGAGAAGCTGCGCGACGGTCGAAGTGAGTTCGTTCCAGGCGACCTCGAACTTCTGCAGTCCCTCGGCTTCGAGCGCACGGACGACGTCGTCGTACTCGACTCCGGCGAGCGTGAGCTTGTCGAGGACCGTGCGCGAGGTGTCGTATGTTCCGGAGATGCTGTCGCCGTCCACGACGCCGTGATCGGCCACGGCGTGCAGTGTCTCCTCCGGCATCGTATTCACCGTTCGGGCGGCGATTAACTCGGTGACGTACCTGGTGTCGAAGTACGCGGGGTCCTTGACACCGGTGGAGGCCCACAGGAGGCGCTGCGGGTGGGCGCCGTCGGCCTCGAGCGCCCGCCATCGAGGAGTGCGCAGCATCGTCTCGAACTTCTCGTAGGCGAGCCTGGCGTTTGCTATCGCGGCCGCCCCGCGCAGGTAGTCGCGAGCGTCCTCGCCGAGGCGGCGGTCTACTTCCGTGTCCACTCGGGAGATGAAAAATGATGCCACAGATTGGATGGCGGCCAGGTCGTGGCCGTTCGCGCGGGCCTGCTCGAGACCGGCCATGAACGCGTCCTGGACGCCTTCGTAACGTTCGAGAGAAAAGATCAGCGTCACGTTGACCCCGATGCCGGCCGCGAGCGTCTGTGTGATGGCGGGAAGGCACTCGGCCGTCGCCGGAATCTTGATCAGGACGTTGCGGCGACCGATCAAGCGAAAGAGGTCGCGGGCCTCGGCGACGGTGCCCGGCACGTTGCGCGACAGGTAGGGGTCCACCTCGATCGAGACATATCCGTCGGTACCTCCGGATCGTTCGTACGTCTCCTGCAGAATCTCGCAGGCCCAGCGGACATCGGTGGTGGTCAACGCTCGTACGGCCTCGGCGGCATTCGCCCCCGCGTTCGCCAGCACGAGGATCTGCTCACCGTAGGCGGCCTCACCCGACTGCAGGGCGTTCTCGAAGATCGACGGGTTGGTGGTCACGCCGCACACGGACCAGTTCCGCACGAGTGCGGCGAGGCTCCCCGACGCCAGGCGGTGACGAGACAAATCGTCGAGCCACACTGCAACGCCGGCGGCGGACAGCCGCTGGAGCGGGCCCGACGCGGCCGGGGATTGCGCGGAGTTGCGCTCCTCCCCCGCCGGCCGTTCGTCGGTGTCGAGGTACTCGTGAGGGCGGACAGTGCGCCCTCGATCGTTTCTCATTCGAAGTCTCCTTGACCGTTCCGGCATGGCCACATATTGTCATGTAAACGTTTCTACTCGGGAGGTCATCCCATCACATGCCGAATGCCCCTGACAACCTCATGACCCACGATTCCCCGAGCGCCTCGGCCGGCCCGATCGCCGCGATGACGCTCCGGCTCGGACACCCCGGCTGGATTCCCGGACGCAACGCACCAGATCCGATGCCTCCGTGCTCCATCGATGCAGGTGAAAGACCTGCAATTCTCCGTTCGACTCCTTCCATGCCCCAGGTCAGGTGACCATGTCCAACACTTGTGCGTCTGCAACGCTCCTCGATGACGCCGCGACACTCTTCCTCGATGGCGAGTGGTGCACCTCGGAACAGACATTTAATCGATTCGAGCCGTACGCGACAGATCGACTGTCGGGCATATTCGCGTCGGCGACTCCCGCTCACGTACGCCGCGCCTACGACGCGGCCGAGAAGGCCCAGCCGGGATGGGCTGCCACACCTGCCGTCCAACGCGCCGACGTCCTGCGCCGAGCAGCCGACCTGCTCGAGGCCAGGGTCGAGACGGCCGCTCGCCGGCTCACCGCCGACATGGGCAAGGCCATCCGCGACGCCCGCGGCGAGGTGCTGCGCAGCGCTGCGATCCTGCGCTACTACGCCGGCGATCTGCTGCAGCCCTCGGGCGAGACCTACCCGAGCGCAGACCCCGAGACCATTCTGCTCACCGTCGAGCAACCCCTCGGGATCGTGTGCGCCATCACGCCGTGGAACTTTCCGTTCGCGATTCCGACATGGAAAATCGCTCCCGCAGTAGCATTCGGCAACTCCGTGGTGTGGAAGCCGGCCGAAGTGGCCTCAGGCAGCGCGGTATTGCTCACCGAGATTTTCGCCGAGGCGGGTTTGCCGACCGGTGTGCTCAACCTTGTCACCGGAAAGGGCCGTTCCCTGTCCGGTTCGTTGACCGGGGACAACCGCTTGGCGGCGTTGACCTTCACCGGATCCAACGGTGTCGGTGTTCGCCTCCGTGAGGCGGTCGCAGACCGCAACGTCAAGGTGCAACTCGAACTCGGCGGCAAGAACCCTGCCATCGTGCTGGCGGACGCCGAACTCGAGGACGCGGCCGTGCAGGTCGTTCGCGGAGCCATGCTGGCGGCCGGACAGCGCTGCACGGCCACCAGTCGCGTCTACGTTCAGCGCCAGGTGGCAACGGAATTCCGCGAACTGCTGCTCGCCCAGGTGAACCGACTGGTGGTGGGCAACCCGTACGACGAGGCCACCGACATCGGGCCGATGTCCTCACCCGAGCAACGCGACACCGTCGTCGAGTACCTTCGGCTCGCGCACGAGGAGGGTGCGGACATACTGCTCGGTGGCAAGACAGACGGTGAGGGCTGCTTCCTCGAACCGACGGTACTGACCGGCGTGTCCCCGTCCAGCCGACTCGTGCGGGACGAAATCTTCGGCCCGGTGCTCGTCCTGACCGAGGTCGAGACTTTCGACGAAGCCCTCGCCGCGGCGAACGACACCGAGTTCGGCCTGTCGGCCTCGCTGTTCACCTCGAACATCTCCAAAGCCATGCAGTTCGTGACCCGGATCGATTCCGGCCTGGTGCATGTCAATCGGGAGACGGCGAGTGTGGAGCCGCACGTCCCGTTCGGCGGGGTCAAGGCCTCGAGCAGCATGAATCGTGAGCAGGGAAAGGCTGCCCGCACGTTCTTCACCACCACCAAAACGGTCTATCTCAGATCGCCGAACTAGCGGGGCGATCGCACATTTTCGAACTCAACCGCTTGGCCCCAGCACTTTTCAGAACCACCAACGCTTCGACGGAGGAAACGATGGACCACACTCAGAAGTTTTACATCGACGGCACCTGGGTAGACCCGATCGGCTCGAAGACGCTCGAGGTGATCAACCCGGCGACGGAGAAGCCGATCACCACAATCGCAATGGGCAACGAACAGGACGTTGACGTCGCAGTCACCTCCGCACGCAAGGCGTTCGACAGCTTCGCGTCGACCACCCCGGCCGAGCGCATCGCCCTGTTGGAGAAAATCATCGAGGTGTACAAGCGGCGCATGAAGGACCTGGCGGTCGCCGTCACCAGCGAGATGGGAGCGCCCACCGGCCTCGCGGAGGCGGCTCAGGCACCGGCAGGTCTCGGGCACTTCACGGCGACGCTCGACGCCCTCAGGGACTTCACGTTCGAGGAAAAGATCGACACCACGACCGTGGTGCGCGAGCCGGTCGGCGTCTGCGCCTTCATCACCCCCTGGAACTGGCCGCTCAACCAGATCGTCGCCAAGGTGGCACCCGCCCTCGCAGCCGGATGCACGATGGTGCTCAAACCGTCGGAGATTGCGCCCCTCAACGCGATCATCTTCGCCGAGATCCTGGACGAAGCCGGTGTTCCCGCGGGCGTCTTCAACCTCATCAACGGTGACGGCCTGACCGTGGGAACGGCACTGTCCGCGCACCCCGCGGTCGACATGGTCTCGTTCACCGGGTCGACGCGGGCCGGCGTCGAGGTCGCCAAGAACGCGGCACCGACGGTCAAGCGCGTCGCCCAGGAACTCGGCGGCAAGTCGGCGAACATCGTCCTCGACGACGCCGACTTCGAAGACGTCATCACCCGCGACGTCACCGCAATGGTGGTGAACTCGGGCCAGTCCTGCAACGCCGGATCCCGCATCCTCATCCCCTCGAATCGCATGAACGAGGCTGTCGAGATCGCAAAGAAGGCCGCGGCCACCATCGTCGTCGGAGCTCCGGATGCGGAGGGCACGACTGTCGGTCCCGTGGTGTCGCAGGCACAGTTCGACAAGATCCAGGGACTCATTCAGAAGGGCATCGACGAGGGCGGGACGCTCGTCGTCGGTGGCACCGGCCGCCCGGACGGGTTGCAGGAGGGTTACTTCGTCAAGCCCACCGTCTTCGCCGACGTCACCAATGACATGACGATCGCGCAGGAGGAGATCTTCGGGCCGGTGATGATGTTCATCGGCTACGAAGACGAGGACGACGCGGTGCGCATCGCCAACGACACGCAATACGGGCTCGCCGGCATGGTGTCTTCCGGAAACCCCGAACGTGCGCGGAGGGTCGCACGGCGGATGCGGACCGGAATGGTGCACCTCAACGGTGCCCCGCTGGCCGCCAATGCACCGTTCGGTGGATATAAGCAGTCCGGCAACGGCCGTGAATTCGGCAAGTTCGGTTTGGAGGACTTCCTCGAGGTGAAGGCCATCTTCGGGGACAACCAGAACTGACACCCCCCGCGGGAGGTCGAGCACTCGGCCCACGGGGCTCGGCCTCCCACACCGGTTGTGCTCTGTCGATTCGGAAAGGCTCCACGCTATGCAGATCGGGCTTATCGGGCTGGGAAAGATGGGCTTCAACATGCGCGAACGGCTCCGCCGTTCGGGAACCGAAGTCCTCGGTTACGACCCACACGTCAACAGCTCCGACGTGTCGTCGATTGACGCGCTCGTCGAGGCACTCCCCTCACCGCGCATCGTCTGGGTGATGGTTCCGGCGGGTGGGCCGACACGGGAGACAATCACGCACCTGTCACAGGCGCTTTCTCCGGGCGACCTCGTCATCGAAGGAGGCAACTCCCGCTTCAGCGAGGACATCCACCACGCGAAAGCGCTCGACGCGCACGGGATCGGATACATCGACTGCGGTGTTTCCGGCGGAATCTGGGGTCTCGAGAACGGCTACGCGTTGATGGTGGGTGGAGCCGAGGAGCACGTCGACAGGGCGATGCCCCTCTTCGACGCCCTCCGCCCCGAAGGCCCCCGCAGCGAAGGATTCGTACACGCGGGACCCATTGGAGCAGGACATTATTCAAAGATGGTGCACAACGGGATCGAGTACGGCCTGATGCAGGCCTACGCGGAGGGTTTCGAACTGCTCAAGGCCACGGAACTCGTCGAGAACGTCCCGGCAGTCATCGAGGCCTGGAGCCGTGGCACCGTCGTGCGATCGTGGCTCCTCGACCTCCTCGTACGCGCCCTCAAAGACGATCCGGAGTTGTCCGGGATCTCCGGGTGGACCCAAGACTCCGGCGAAGGCCGGTGGACCGTCCAAGAAGCCATCCGCAATGCCGTTCCGGTACCGGTCATCTCGGCCGCACTCTTCGCCCGGTTCGCCAGCAGGCAGGAGTCCTCACCGTCGATGAAGGCGGTCTCCGCCCTGCGGAAACAGTTCGGAGGACACTCCACGAGCAGCGCAGACGCTGCCCTCGATCAGGTGAAGGCTGCGGCCCGGTGACGGTGAGCCGCCGGGAGAAGCCGGACCGCAATCTCGCCCTCGAACTGGTTCGCGTAACGGAAGCAGCCGCGATGGCCGCCGGACGCTGGGTGGGACGGGGCGACAAGATCGGCGGCGACGGCGCCGCAGTCGACGCAATCCGGCAGCTCATCAATTCCGTATCCATGCGCGGAGTCGTCGTGATCGGCGAGGGCGAGAAGGACCACGCCCCCATGCTCTACAACGGCGAGTGCGTCGGAACCGGCGACGGTCCCGAATGCGACGTCGCGGTCGACCCGGTGGACGGCACTACGATGATGTCCAAGGGAATGTCCAACGCCATCGCCGTGCTCGCGGTATCCGAGCGCGGAACGATGTTCGATCCGTCTGCGGTGTTCTACATGGAGAAGATCGCAGTCGGTCCCGATGCCGCCGACGTCATCGACATCACCGCGCCGGTCCACGAGAACATCCGGCGTGTGGCACGAGCGAAGAAGTCGTCGGTCTCGGACGTGACAGTGGCCGTACTCGACCGGCTCCGACACGGCGACCTCATCAACACCGTGCGAGACGCCGGAGCCAGGGTCCAACTGCTGGCGGACGGCGATGTCGCCGGCGCCATCGCAGCCGCGGATCCACGCTCGGCGCCGGACATGCTGCTGGGGATCGGCGGCACCCCCGAGGGCGTGATCGCAGCAGCGGCCCTGCGCTGCATGGGAGGCGCGATCCAGGGCCGGCTCGCACCCACCAACGATGCCGACCGCCGGCGAGCGATCGACGCGGGCCACGACCTCGACCGGGTGCTGCATACCGAGGATCTCGTCTCCGGAGACAACGTCTTCTTCTGCGCGACGGGCGTCACCGATGGTGACCTGCTCCGCGGGGTGCGTTACGCCGCCGGCGGAGCCTCCACCCAGTCGATCGTCATGCGATCCAAGTCCGGCACAGTCCGGATGATCGACGGACGACACAGTCTGAACAAACTCCGTGAGTACTCCGCGGTGGACTTCCACGGCTGACGAACCACTTCGTACACACACAGAAATGCAGGAAACGCACATGACCGCAGAACTCAAGCTCGGATACAAGGCCTCGGCGGAACAGTTCGGCCCACGTGAACTGGTCGAACTCTCAGTGCTCGCGGAAAGTCATGGACTCGACAGTGCCATGGTGAGCGACCACTTCCAGCCGTGGCGGCACAAGGGTGGCCACGCCCCGTTCTCCCTGGCGTGGATGACGGCCGTCGGTGAGCGGACCACAAGGATCCGGCTCGGCACGTCGGTTCTGACACCGACATTCCGATACAACCCCGCGGTCATCGCGCAGGCGTTCGCCACGATGGGCCTGCTCTATCCCGGACGGGTGATGCTCGGGGTCGGCACCGGTGAGGCGCTCAACGAGATCGCGACCGGGTTCGAAGGCAATTGGCCCGATTTCAAGGAACGCTTTGCCCGCCTGCGCGAATCCGTACAACTCATGCGCGAACTGTGGAAGGGCGGCCGGGTCGACTTCGAAGGTCAGTACTACCGCACCACCGGCGCCTCGATCTATGACGTTCCCGTAGAGGGCATTCCGGTGTACATCGCGGCAGGCGGTCCGGTCGTCGCCCGCTACGCCGGACGTGCAGGTGACGGATTCATCTGTACCTCCGGCAAGGGCATGGAGCTGTACAACGACAAGCTGATGCCGGCCGTCGCCGAGGGCGCGCAGAAGGCCGAACGGAAAGTCGAGGACATCGATCGTCTGATCGAGATCAAGATTTCCTACGAGACTGATCCTGCACAGGCGCTGGAGAACACCCGATTCTGGGCGCCGCTGTCCCTGACACCCGAGCAGAAACACGACATCACCGACCCGATCGAGATGGAGGCCGCCGCGGATGCGCTCCCCATCGAGCAGGTCGCGAAGCGGTGGATTGTGGGTTCCGACCCGGACGAAGTGGTCGAGGCGATCAAGCCCTACATCGACGCAGGGCTGAACCACCTGGTTTTCCACGCTCCCGGTCACGATCAGAAGCGCTTCCTCGAGTTGTTCGCGCGTGACCTGGCACCCCGACTGCGTAAGCTCGGCTAACTCTCCCCAGCCGTCACCGCACCGTCCAGCCAGACACTGCGGTGACCGTCACCGCACTCGTCCAGCCATAGACAGTGCGGTGACCGTACTGCGGCGCACCAGGTGTTCGGCCTACGAGTGGTTGGAAATTCCACCCACTCGCCTGGGCCGTACGTCGCCATCGCCTGGTGCGCCGCTGTACGACTTTCACCGAGACCTGACTACGTTTGCAGCAGAGCCGATCCAGTCGCTCGACCAGCATGAAGACCAAGGAGACACGTGAAGAGTGTGGGCGTCATCGGCGGCGGAACAATGCGGGCAGGGATAGCGGAAGTAGTTGCACGAGCTGGTGATTCAGTGACCATCTTCAAGCGCGACATCACCTCGGCCAATGCCGCAGCGGACCGTATCCAGTCGTCCCTTGCCCGTTCCGTCAAGTCGGGACGACTCGACAACAACGCCTCGGCGGACACCTTCGCGAGAATCAACGTCACACTCGGTATCGAAGACTTCGCGAACCGCAACCTCGTGATCGAAGCCGCTCCCGAGATCGAAGCCATGAAGCTCGACTTCTTCCGCACCCTCGACGACGTCGTCAGTCCATCGGCAATTCTGGCAACAAATACCTCCGCTATTCCGGTTATCCGGCTCGCAAACGCCACCCGAACCCCGGGCGGGTGATCGGCGTCCACTTCTTCAACCCGGTGCCCGTCCTGCCGCTGGCCGAGATCGTCGTCAGTCTCTCCACCGCAGAGCACGTTGTCGACCAAGTCACTACCTATGTGCAAGAGCGGTTGGGGAAAAGAACCCTCCGCTCGGGGGACCGGGCAGGTTTCGTGGTCAACGCCCCGCTGATTCCGTACCTGGTCAATGCGATCAGGATGCTGGAATCGGGGTTCGCCAGCCGGGAGGATATCGACGAAGGCATGACCAGTGGCCGCGCCCATCCTCTTGGACCTCTGACACTGTGCGACAGAATCGGCCTCGATGTCGTACTCGCGATCACCGAATCGCTGCACGCTGAGTTCCGCGAGCGACAGCACAGCCCGCCGCCGTTGCAACAGCGAATGGTCGATGCGGGTCGTCTCGGTAAGAAGACGGGCCAGGGTTTCTACTCCTACACATAGTCCAGACCGCTCGTCGACGAATGGGCGGCCAGAATCAGTCCCGAAACCGGCAGCAATCGAGAGCCCACTTCCCCAACTCGCAACAGGAGACTTCTGCCCGTGTCGATCACAGACGACATCCACGTCCTCACGCAACCGGTTCACCCCGCCGACTGGACCGAACTGGACACCAAGGCCGTCGACACCATCCGGGTGCTCGCCGCCGACGCGGTGCAGAAGGTGGGCAACGGCCACCCCGGCACGGCCATGAGCCTCGCCCCCCTCGCCTACACGCTGTTCCAGCGGGTCATGCGCCACGACCCCACCGACGCCGACTGGATCGGCCGCGACCGCTTCGTCCTGTCCTGTGGACACTCCAGCCTCACCCTGTACATCCAGCTGTACCTCGCCGGTTACGGCCTCGAACTCGAGGACCTCGAGTCGCTGCGCACGTGGGGTTCGAAGACCCCTGGCCACCCCGAGCACGGCCACACCCGCGGCGTCGAGATCACGACCGGTCCCCTCGGACAGGGACTGGCCTCCGCCGTCGGCATGGCCATGGCCGCCCGCCGTGAGCGCGGCCTCTTCGACCCCGAGCCCGCGCTCGGCGACAGCCCGTTCGATCACCACATCTACGTCATCGCGTCCGACGGCGACATCGAGGAAGGCGTCACCTCCGAGGCCTCCTCGATCGCCGGCGTCCAGCAACTCGGCAACCTGACGATGATCTACGACGACAACAAGATCTCCATCGAGGACGACACCGCCATCGCGCTGTCCGAAGACACCGCCGCCCGCTACGAGGCGTACGGCTGGCACGTGCAGGTCGTCGAGGGCGGCGAGAACGTCGTCGCCATCGAGGAGGCCCTGAACAAGGCCCGCGAGGTCACCGACAAGCCGTCGATGATCCTGCTCCGCACGATCATCGGCTACCCGGCCCCGAACAAGATGAACACGGGCGCAGCGCACGGCGCCGCCCTGGGTGCCGACGAGGTCGCCGCGGTGAAGACGGCGCTCGGCTTCGATCCGGACAAGACGTTCGAGGTCGCCGACGAGGTCATCGCGCACACCCGCAAGGTCGTCGAGCGTGGTGCGCAGGCGCACAAGGAGTGGCAGGCCCAGTACGACGAGTGGACGCAGCGCGCCCCCGAGGGCAAGAAGCTTCTCGACCGCCTGATCGGACGCGACCTGCCCGCCGGCTGGGCCGACGTCCTGCCGACCTGGGAGCCCGACGCGAAGGGTCTCGCCACCAGGAAGGCGTCCGCCGCCGTGCTGAACGCCGTCGGACCGGTTCTCCCCGAACTGTGGGGTGGCTCCGCCGACCTCGCCGAGAGCAACAACACCACCATCAAGGGCGCCGACTCGTTCGGTCCCGCGTCCATTTCCACCAGCATGTGGAACGCGGAGCCCTACGGGCGCACCCTGCACTTCGGTGTCCGCGAACACGCGATGGGCTCCATCCTCAACGGTATCGCCCTGCACGGACCGACCCGCCCCTACGGCGGCACCTTCCTCGTCTTCAGCGACTACATGCGACCCGCCGTCCGGTTGGCCGCGATCATGAAGACGGCGGTCACCTACGTGTGGACGCACGACTCGATCGGCCTCGGTGAGGACGGACCCACCCACCAGCCGATCGAGCACCTCGCCGCGCTGCGCGCCATCCCCGGCCTGTACGTCGTGCGGCCCGGTGACGCCAACGAGACCGCCCACGCCTGGCGTGCCGTCCTGGAGAAGGGCTCCGACGAGGCCACCCGGGCCCCCGCCGGTCTCGCGCTGACCCGTCAGGACCTGCCCGTCCTCGAGGGGACCAGCTACGAGGGTGTGTCCCGCGGCGGTTACGTCCTCGCCGACGCCTCGACCGGGGCGCCGGAGGTGGTGCTCATCGGCACCGGCTCCGAGCTGCAGCTCGCCGTCGCCGCCCGCGAGGCCCTCGAGGCGGACGGCATCCCCACCCGCGTCGTGTCCATGCCCTGCGTCGAGTGGTTCGACGCCCAGGACCAGGCGTACCGCGACGGCGTGCTTCCCCCGACGGTCAAGGCCCGGGTCGCCGTCGAGGCCGGCGTCTCGATGCCGTGGTACCGCTTCGTCGGCGACGCCGGCGAGATCATCTCCATCGAGCACTTCGGCGCGTCCGCCGATTACAAGACCCTGTTCCGCGAGTTCGGCTTCACCGCCGAGGCCGTCACCGCAGCCGCACAGCGCTCACTCGCACATGCCAAACGCTCTCGGTACGCTCCGCCTCCGTTGACAAGCATTTCGACGGCCGCTACCAGAGCGAACTGACTGCGCAAACAACGCCCGCCGTACACGAACCGGCAATCCGTAGGTCCGCAAGCTATTGCGGCGGACCGGCACCTTCGCGCGGGGTGCGATGGCGTCGGCGTAATAGCCCCCCGAAACCGGTGATCGCCTCCAGTTCGGCGGTCAGCTGGATGTGAGCGAGCTCGTTTAATCACGATCTCCGGCGCCAAGCGGTGAGCGGATGCCCTGCGCCAGCCGTGCCGGCTTCACGTCCGAGGTATCGCCACGGCACCCGCCCTTGTCGCAGCATGATGGCCGCGGGATCATCAGAGTGTTGCAACTTTCGCGGCGCGCATCTTTGCCTGAGCGTCATGGAAGGCTTGCTCGATCTCGCCCGAGATCCGGCCTCGGGACGACACATCGAGGCCCTCCCCAATCGCCCACACGCGAATCTCCTTGGTCGTCATCTTCATCGGGGCCTTGCTCGCCGCCGCCTTCTACACGTCCCCCTCGGCCCCCTGACCCAGTGGAAGGGGGGCGTGTGCTTCCCAACGTCATCGGCAACGCCGTTCTCGAACACGATCATCACCCACCTACCCCGTCGATGCCGGAACACGATGTGCCTGGGATCCGCGAAGCCATCTCACGCTTCCGGCCACACACTCAGGCTCTCCGGGCCGAAGCAGTCACCCTGGGTCAACTCTCAGGGCAGGTAGCGCGTTGTAGGCGTCCCAGACCTCAGCGCTCAGGCGCCCGTGATCGGAAACGGCAATGTCATGGGAACGGGCCCAGCCACGGACTTCGGAGGGGGCGGGATCGATGGGACGGTGACATAGGCCTCCCAGACCCCGGCACCGAGGCGTCCGTGATCGGAAACGGACAGGCCGTGGGCGCGGGCCCAGGCGCGCACCGCGGCAGTGGGCGGAGTCGGTGCGTCCGCGTTGCCGTTGTCTGTCGTGGAAGCGACGGCGCCCGGTGCTGCCGTCGTCTCGTCGGCCGTGTCCGCGCGGTGGGCAGTGTCCTCCTGGTCGGCGGTGTCTGCCTCGTCGGCGGTAGCGTCTGCTTCCGGCCCTATTGTGTGATGCCGATTACTCCTCACCGATTTCATTGAGTCTTCAATCAGAGTGTCGCTACCATTGACATCACACCTCGTCAGCCCTTGTTTCCGTGGCGAACGTGTGTGGAGGCACCCGGAGAACGGCGTCTCCGTCGTCCACCGATGTCGAGCCCAGGCATCAGCGCACCCCGACGACCCTGCACCGCAAGCCCGGGGGGCGCATCGCCGCCGACACCTGACCGGTACAGCCCGTGCCCGTTCGTATCCGCTGGGCGCGGCGGAACCCAGCGATCATGCGAGACGACGAGGGACCCTCTCGCACAACATCATCGGGTCCGCAACTGGTGTCCACCCAGTTTGTGCACCGCCCATGTCCGCTCCCCGCACCGCCTTCCGACCCACCACCGCCACGACCAATCCCGTGACCACCATTACCTGCACCCGACCTCCCAGCACATTGCGAAAGGACACCATGCCGACCAACCTCAGCGCCCGTTCCAAGGCAGTTCGCCCGCCGGGAACCACGCGCGCGCCCCAGCTATCCGCCGCGATCAGGCTCTTGACCGAGCGCCACGCGCACAGCGAGGACGCGGCCTTCGACGCCCTGCTCGACGACGCTCGACGCCACCACATCAGTCTCGCCGCCGCCGCCAAGAATGCCCTTGCCCGGCACATCCCGCAGTCGCCGGCGGAACCGGACACCCCGCTCGGCGGGGACACCGCACACCTCCCCCAGGGCACCGTCACCCTGAGTGATAGTCGCAGTGGCACAGCTAGCCTAGGTTCCTGAAGGATCGGAAGATGTTGGCTGGGTGCGCTGTTCAGTCGGCCAGGCAGCAGGCCTCGATCCCCGCGGCGACCGCGGTAGCCGGATCAACGTGCATTCGCCCGCGCACGCCGGTCGGCCGTGGCCGCGAGAAGGACCCGGTAATCGTCGTCACCGAGGAGGTCGCGGGAGCGTTCGATCTGATCCCACGTCCCCCGCACATAACTCTCCCCCAGCGGGTCATCGCCCGGAACATGCCCGAAGGTGTAGTCCCAGGCCAGAAGCTCCGCCATCATCCGGTCGTGGTCGATCCGCTTCGCCGCATGCTCGAGCAGCACCTCCCGAGGGGAGCGGTCGCGGGCCGCCGGATTCAACCGCAGCCGTTTCACGATCCGGCTGACCTCCGGTTGCGTGACGGCCAGATTCTTCGCGATCACCCGCTGCGGCACCTGACTGTCGGTCGCGTGCGCCACCGCGCGCAGCAACTTGATCTGCAGCAGTTCCTTCTCCGCCGGGATCGCCCGCAGATCACGCTCCACATCACCGGTCAACACCACCGATATCACCTCCAACTGCAGTTATACGAAAAGTATCACTACGGTTTATCCGCCATCGGTCCGTGGGCGTCGGTACAGTCACCCGTCCTCACCGACCCGTTACGGATCATCCACCGCCGTCACCCGCGATCAGTCGACTGAGGCCGCCACACGGGGATCCCGGCCCGGCCCCAAGAGAAAGCCGGCTTTCCGGACGTTTCCGCGTGGGCGCGGCTTGTGTGATGCCGGTTACTCCTCACCGATTCCATTGAGTCATCAAACAGAGCCTCTCTACAATGGACCTCACACTCTCGTCACCTCGGGTTTCCCCACGGCGACGGGGTGGAGGCAGCCACACCGGCGCCTTCCTGTCACCGATGTCGAGACCAGGCATCAGCGCACCGACCCGGCGACCTCCCGCCGCGGCCCCGTTGTGTACCGGCCGCGGAATCCTCGAAGTGCCCCGCCCGTCGTTGATCGTGCCTGCACGCCCTCCACGGCGCCCAGTGCAGTGCGATATGCCGAAGGGTACTGTCGCACAACACCTCCGAGATCGTGTCCGGTACGCAACCCCGATCACTGCACCCGCCGGAAAGACGATGACGAACACGTTTGCATCCCGACCGACCGCCCCCACCCCGGCCTCCGCATCGGACTGGCAGCACCGCGGATCCTGCCGCGGCACCGACACCGAGATGTTCTTCTCCCCCGACGGTGAACGCGGATACGCCCGCGCCCAGCGTGAACGCGCCGCCAAACAAATCTGCCAAGACTGCCCCGTGCTCACCGAATGCCGCACCCACGCGGTCACCGCCGCCGAACCCTACGGGATCTGGGGCGGACTGTCCGAAACCGACCGTAACCGCCACAAACGACGTGCCGCCCGTGATCGGCGGCAAACTAACCTCACCACATCACACTCGTCGGAACGCAACCCCGAAGGCCATACACAGCACGCCAGATGACAACCACCACGTGCGGAAGGGACATCCGCCACCGATCACGACAGCGACTCACGGCACGTTGATCGGGTCCGGAGAATCGTGTGATGCCACGATCACGGCGTCACTGGACGACCGAAACCGGGTGCGGCACTGGGTATGCGAATGGATACAATTCGACAGCCCACGCAACTACCTGGTGACGGCAGGGCCGGGCGCACCAACCCCCACCTCGTCGCCGTGAGCGAGCGAAAGCCGGCGCAGGACCACACCGAACGTCGCCTCAGCTCACATCGCCTCTGGTGGGGCCGGTTCGACGTCACCATCGTCGGCGAAGACCAGACGCCCGTCGTCGGCCGCGACAGCCCACCGACGCACCGGCGCCCACTCATGACCGCCGGCATCCGCTTCCGCGGCGAAATCGTCCACCACCACACCGAACACCCAATCCGAACCACCTCCACCGCCAGCAGCAGCCCGAACCCGGACGCGATCCCCCGGCACAATCCCCTCCTGATCCTTCGGTGCATCGGGCATGGACATGATTGTGGCACTCCCCCACAAACCAAGGCAGTAAGTCGCCACATCCCGCTCACCGAGCAAGACATAGGGAAACGGGATTCGCGCGAACGACCGGCCGATGTGACGGAGCAAGTGGGAGCCATCAGATTCGTTGTCGCTGGGCAGTCCGGTGAAGACGTAGGCGGCGGGGTTCTTCCCGGTCGGCCCGTGTGTGCGGTAAAGGGCTGCGGGTGACGATCCCGTCCCCAGGGCGACGCTTCCGTCAGGAGCCGCCGCTCCGCTAGTGGGACTTCTTCTCGGCGATCGCGGTCGCCGGGTGCACGGCGATCAGGCCGAGGCCTTGGCGTCGCGTGCACAGCCGCGCCAGCTCCCGATACGCGGCCTCACCGAGCAACGCGGTCAGCTCCGGCGCATACGACTGCCACACCGCCTTGGCGCCGACGTGCGCGTCCGGCGAGCCGGAGCAGTACCAGTTGAGATCCGCGCCGCCCTCACCCCAACCACGTCGGTCGTACTCGGTGATCGTCGTCTTCAGGACCTGCTCGCCGTCGGGTCGCTCCACCCATTCCTGGGTGCGCCGGATCGGCAGCTGCCAGCACACGTCCGGCTTCACCTCGAGTGGCTCGATGCCACGCCGCAGGGCCATCGCATGCAACGCGCATCCGATGCCGCCCGCGAAGCCGGGCCGGTTGAGGAAGATGCACGCGCCCTGGTGGCGGCGGGTACGTAGCGCTGGCTCGTCCTCGAGCTCGTCGTCCTCGATGTACCCCTTCTTCCCGAGACCTTGCTTCATGAACTGCCAGTCCTCGGCTCTGAGCAGCTTCACCGACTCGTGCAACCTCTCCACGTCCTCCTCGTCGGTAAAGAAGGCGCCGTGCGAGCAGCAGCCGTCGTCGGGTCGGCCCGCGATGATGCCCTGGCAGGCCGGGGTGCCGAATACGCAGGTCCAGTGCGAGAGCAGCCACGTCATGTCCGCGGCGATGAGATGCTCGGCGTCGTCGGGGTCGCGGAACTCGACCCATTCCCGAGCGAAGTCGAGCGCAACCTCGGGGCTGGGCGTCATCTTGTGCGCATGCCCCGGAATACCTGCTGTCACAAACCCCCACGGTAGTCGACCCACATAACAGTCAAGGACTGATCGGGTCCCCACCCGGGAACAACGATGCTCGGCCCGATTTCGCGCGGCCTCCCCCGGGCCGGCACCGCGGTCAGGAGAAGACTTCGTCCCCGATATCTCGGTGCACGAGTTCGAACCACGCACTGGTGCCGCCGTGAACGTGCGGATCCGGGTAACACAGGGCCAGGCGTTGCCCGTCGAATGCGGTGAACCATTCGTGCCAGGAAAGGTGCTCGAGTCCCGCGGTGCCGTGACCGGGGACGTCGATGCGCAGGACTCCGGCGCTGTTGGCGGTCGCGGTGTTGGCCAGCCTCGCGGGTGCGCCGTGGTGCGCTTCGATCCAACGGCGGATTTCTTCATGATCTGTGGTTATGTGGCGGTGTGAACTCTGCATGGTCATCGGGTCGACTCCTGGGTCACGCTCGCCCTGGGCTGGGAGTTTTCGGGTAGGTGAAATTCCCGGAGTACCCACATGGTCTGCGGACGAATCGAGCGGCAGGTCACGGCGCAGAATCGGACCTGCTCCCCCAGGACGTTGTTCAGGGAATCCTCTGCCGCGACGGGCAGGGGCATGGAGTGCCCCGAGTGTTCTCGTTACCCTGGTCGAGCCTTCGTGGATCGTTGGCCTCAATTGGTCCGCGGGTCTTCGCTCGACCAGGCGAGGTCCTTCTCCCGTCCACTTACGCAGTCGGTCCCGGCCACCGGACATGTGCGCTCGGCACATGGCGAAAAAGGCGGTCAACGCGTACGTCAGCAGTTGGCGGTGGAGTGGCCGACACGACTTCGTCGCGATGTCGATGGCCGACGGCGTACGACGGCTACGGCAGAACAGACTCGACCCCAGTTGATTTCAGCTCCCGAGTTCCCGGATGGGTGGGTTTCGGTCTCGTTACCCCGTCGCCTCCGCTGCAATATTCCGACCCCGGCGCACACGAGGTATTCCGGGCCTTGGGTCCGGTATCGGCGATGGTGTCGAAGACCCGGTCAGCCCATCGGAAGGCAAATCGAGCCCAGATTCAGTCCCGTTGACACGGTCACGGTCGTGCTGCCCTCCGAGGCTTTGAAACCGGCCGCTCCTGTGAATTTTGCGCCGACGACGTGCGCGCCCGGCGCGCTGAAGGTGTGGTTGGCGGTCGCGGTGCCGTTCGTGACGACGGCGGCGGGAGCGATCACGGTGGCGCCGTCCTTGAACTCCACCGTGCCGGCGGCGTTCGCCGGGATCACCGTCGCGGTCAGCGTGACCGGACAGGTGGTCGCGACGGTCCCCTGCACGGACACAGTCGTCGTGGTATCGACGTCAACCGCTGCGGCGGGTGTGGCCATGAGGACCATCGCGGTGGCAGCGGCGCCGAGTGTGAACATCGGAGCCCGGAACCGTCGCACCTGCCGCCGTCGAACGCGCATGCCCCGTCCTGCCGATCCCGAACCGGCACAAAGACTTGCGAAAGCGATCATGGCCGTACTCCTTCGATTCGCGCTTGGCATGAAACGCGAAGCGGACGACCACGCATCCGAAAGTGTCGGCGGCCGCCCGGGCCGCTGAATTCGACGCTACTCGCGGCAGGTCTTCGCCATCAATACCCCCACAACAAACCCCGTGGCCGCCAGAATTGTGGCCCACACCGCCTTCCGTGATTCACCGAGAGGTGGGGGCGTCAACCCGATCGGGAGCTCACCCGCCCCGTGCATGCCGGGGTCGCCCGATTCGCGCGAGCAGCACTGGCACAGCACATTCGGCGCCCGCGACACGCAGTTCACCGGTGCGCCACGCCACGCGGGATCGACCATCCCCGGCCCTGGATCACCCCGGGGGATCTTCACACGTTTTGATCAGTCGTCCATTTTCCTTGTTGATCACTCCCCCACCCGAATTGGTCATTCGTTCAGTGCGAAAAGGGGCGGCCAGTTGTCCGATCCTCCCGTGTGAAAGAAGCCCAGATGCGGGGTCGATAATGGGCAAGACCGTTCAATTGGGAGGGCACGGTGAAGCCCGGAAGCGTCGTCCCCGCGAGGTCCAGTGCGGGGTTTCGGGGTGCCCGTTGCCGCTGTCGTGGACCGACCTCAGCAAGCGGTGCTGACCTGCCGGTACTCCCTTCTCCGTCCGCGTCACAGGAACCGCCCGCCGGCCGCAGCGTGGCGGCGATAGCAGGTCGTCGTGGCCGGGAAGCGCGGGCGAGCCCACCACACCGCTAGTCGGGTGCCGATTGTCGGCGGACCGTCGGCGAATCCGCTCACACCAGCCTCGGTTCGACGGTGAGCCAGACGTCGTGACTCCGCGTGCCCGAATCGCCGCTACCATCGCATGTCATGGGAGTCGTCACCGCGGCACAAGCGCTCGGCCGCCCCCACTATCGGCTCGCGCGGATCCCCTTCGACCTGTTCGAGGACACCGTGATGCCGGTGCTCTTCGACAACGGAGCCCCGGCCCGGCTGGCGTACCAGTGGGTGCTGATCGAGTGCGACAACGCCGCCGCAGTTCTCCTCGACGATGCCGCCGCAGTTCTCCTCGACGATGCCGCCGCGGCCACCCACGCACAGCGATTGCGGCAGCGCAGTACCGCCGTAGGGTACGCCCTGCCCGTCGGCAACGGCAGAGCGTCCATGCGACCGACGCCGCCGCCCTCGATCGGACTCCCGGATCTACCGGGCGACTGCCCGCCGGGACGTATCCCGCAGCGGTGGGTGATGGTGGAGGTCGAAGAGGCATACATTCACTGCCGCAAGCACATTCCCGCATGGAGTCCGTTCCGCACCACCGGGGCTGGGGAACCGACGACGCGAAACGCACGGGCGGTGACTACTTCGACGCGAAAGACACCCAGCGATACGACAGAGCGGCGGCGACCGCACCGCCCGAATCGACTCCGGCGTTGCCGTCGAGGTGTTTCTGACATGGGCGCGAAGCATCTCCTGCTCGGGCGCCAGCGAATCACACCCTTCACCTGCTGGAGGGGCAGCGTGACGACTGACAGCAGACCCCTCGTTCAGTCCTCCGGCTTCGGTGCCACCACGAAGTCGTAGGGCGCCATCGGGCCGACGAGGCGCATGGTGACCCGGTCGTCCCAGCGCGCGGCCAGGTCGCCGACCGTCTGTTCGAGTTCGTCTTGCCGGTCCACCTCGAGCAGGACCGCGATCTGGACGGCGTCCTCGTCGTGGGTGGGTTCGCGAACGGTCATGGTGTCGGTCAGCGGCGCCAGAGCGTCGAGAGCGGTGCCGGTGTCCGTCTCCCGCTTGGCCGCTAAGGTGTTGCCGATGATCTCCCCCAGCGCCATCCGGGCATCGCGGGTCAGTTCCTCGGGTTGCTCGCGGAGCGACTCGAGCAGGCTGGTGGCCTTCGGGTTCTCGTCGACGATCTCGCGGATGATGGCCTCCTCGACGTAGCGGCCCCTCACCAGGTACTGGGCGCAGCCCTCCAGTGCCTCGAGAGCGGAGGAGAACTCGTTCTCGTGTTCGGCGAGCAACTCGTTGATCACCGCGTCACGGTCGGACACGACGGCACCGAACCGCAGCGGCAGCACCGGGGCGACGCGCGAGGTGCCGTCCAGGATGCGGGCGTGGGCCCGCAGGTCCGCGGGGGTGCCGAGTCGTTGTGCCGGGTCGATCTCGCTGACCAGTGCCGCGATGTCGCCGTGGGTGACGATATCGATCGGCGCGTCGTGGATGCCGGTGGCGTCCTCTTCGGGTTGCACGTCGGCGGGCACGATTCCGTACACGTAGATCCCGACCGCCCGAGCGCCCTCGTCGTTGTTGTCGGCGGTGTCGGTGTCGGTGTCGGTATCCTCTGAGGAGGTCATTTTTGCCTCCGTCGGGGTGCGGGTTCGCGTTCGCTGCCAGATCCGCCGAGCAGCTCACCGAGTGTCTCCCCGACGCCCTCGAGGATGCCCTTGGTCTTGGATTCGGTGCTGCCGCTGCCCTTGACGTCGGAGACCAGGTCCGCGAGGCCCTTCGGTTCGCTGCCGATCGCGAGCCGGTTCGCCGCCTCCGCGAACCGCAGGTAGGTGTCGACACTGGCGACCACGATGCGGGCGTCGATGGTCAGCAGTTCGATGCCGACCAGCGAGACCCGCACATAGGCGTCGATGACCAGGCCCTTGTCCAGGATGGTGTCGATGACGTCGGCCAGGCTGCTCGAACTCGGACCACCTGCTGTGGTCATTGCTGCGCTCCTCACTTCCGGTTCCCAGGGGTTTTGCCTGGGCGCGCCGATCCCGACCGACCGCGAGTACCCCACCCACCGTCCCCCTGAACAGGGCCCCGCCCAGGGCTTTCGCGGGTCGGCGGGGTTTGCGCCGCCGACCGAGTGCGCACCGAGAACGCATGCACACGGGTGATCGTCGCGTACGAGGGGCACACGAGAACCGGCACGGCGTCGCCTCCGCCACCCGGACTCGGCCGGCCGCCATCGCGCACGAGGTGATCGGTCTCCCGAGTAGCCGACCCGAACTGAACAGCACCATCCGGACAGTCTTGGAACCCGCCCCCGTGCCCGGAATCCTAGGGCGATCCCGTCAGCCGGTCGATGAGCGCCTGTTCCTCCTCTTCAGCCGTGATGTCACCCCGGGCACGGGCCTCCTCGAGTTCCTCGAGCCCGCGGCGGATTGCCGCCGGATTGTGCATCTCCTCCTCGACCTGCCGTGGGATCAACTCCGCCAGCGAGATCACGCCCTTCACCGGTTGGAGTGGCAGCGTGACGATGAATGACAGCAGTCCCATGGTTCAGCCCTGCCCCGCCGGATTCGCGGTGACCACGAAGTCGTAGGCGGCCATGGGCCCGAGCAGCTTCACCTCGACCCGGCCGTCCCATTCCTCGGCCAGTGCTCCCACGGCCCTCTCCAGGTCGTCCTGCCTGTCCACGTCGGCGAGGACCGCCACCTGCACGGCCTCCTCCTCGTGCGTGGGTTCGCGGCGATTGACGGAGTCGGTGAGGCCGCCCAGGGCCTCGACCGCCTTGCAAGTGTCTTCCTCACGCTTGCCGGCGATCGCGTTGTTCACCAGTTCCCCGAGTGCCATCCGCGCCTGACGGCCGGCGTCCTCCGACTTGTCCCGGATCTCATCACGCAACCGCGCCGCCTGCTCGTCCTCCTCGAGGATCTCCCGCAGGATCGCCTGCTCCACATATCTGCCCTTGACCACGTACTGAGCCTTTCCCTCCAATTGTTCGAGGGCCGCCGCGAACTCGTCCGCATGCGCCGAGAGCAGTTCCTCCTTCACGGCGTCGGCGTCGGTGAGCACCGCACCGAACCGCAGCGGCAGCACCGGCGCCACCCGGGACATCCCGTCCAGCACGTTCGCGTGGGCACGGAGGTCTTCGGGTTTGCCGAGCGGACGGTCCACCGACATTCCGCTCACCAGGGCGGCGATGTCCCCGCCCGCCACGACGTCCACCTTCCCGTCCGCGACGCCGCTCGCGTCCTCTTCGGGTTCGACGCCGGCCGGGACGATGCCGTAGACGTACACTCCCGCCGTCTGCATCTTGTCCGACTTCTCAGCGTTCTCGCTCTTCTCTGTGTTCTCGCTCTTCTGGTTCTTCGTCTGCTCCGATGTAGCCATCACCTGTCACCTCGAGTCGACTTGCGCGACACTCGTTCCCGTTCCGGTTCCTCTTGCCCGCCCAGCAGGCCGCCGAGCTTGTCTTCGATGGCACTCTTCGTCTTCGACTTGGCGATCTTTTCCGTCCCACCCGACACCAGATCGGACAGCCCCTTCGGCTCGCTGCCGATCGCGAGCCGGTTCGCGGCCTCCGCGAACCGCAGGTAGGTGTCGACACTGGCGACCACGATGCGGGCGTCGATGGTCAGCAATTCGATGCCGACCAGCGAGACCCGCACATACGCGTCGATCACCAGGCCCTTGTCCAAGATGGTGTCGATGACGTCCGCCAGGCTGCTCGCACTCGGCCCACCCGCTGTGGTCATCCTCCTCGCTCCTCCCTGCCCCGCTTCGCCCCTCCCGCAACGCCGGGTGCGGGCTGCTCGTCGACGCGTGGCGGTACCGGTCGTTCCTCCGCCCGCTCTGCGTTCTCACCGCCGCCGCGCACAGCCCGCCCCTGTGGCATACCCGAGATGAAGACGAAAGTGCGGACTGCAGGAGTACCCGGAACGGCGGTGGGTTCTCTCGATCAAACACCGCAAGGGACTGAGCAATTCGACGAATACACCCCGCGCGAAACGGTGCGACCGGTCGACTCCCCGGGTACCCGACGGCGGCATCACCTGTCCTCTCGCGTGGACTTGCGTGAAACCCGTTCGCGCTCAGGTTCTTCCTTCCCGCCGCCGAGGAGGTCACCGAGTTTCTCCCCGGCCGCCCCGAGTGCACCCTGGGTTTTCGATTCGGTGTCGCTCTCGCCGCCGCCCCCGGCCAGGTCCGTCAGCCCCTTGGGCTCGCTGCCGATCTCGAGCCGATTCACCGCCTCCGCGAACCGCAGGTAGGTGTCGACGCTGGCGACCACGACGCGGGCGTCGATGGTCAGCAGTTCGATGCCGACCAGCGAGACCCGCACGTACGCGTCGATCACGAGGCCCTTGTCGAGGATGGTGTCGATGACGTCGGCGAGGCTGCTCGAGCTCGGCCCGCCGCTGACTCCTCCGCCGCCACCGCCACGACCTGCGGGTTGTATCGACGTCATCGCCGCGCTCCTTGCTTCGAACCGGCAGACTTGGCCGCCGTCTTGCGCGGGCGGGCACGGCGTGCCGGCGCCTTGTCCTCACTCGCAGCCGCTGCCTTGCGCGGACGGGCACGGCGTGCCGGAGCCTTGTCCTCACTCGCAGCCGCCGTCTTACGCGGACGGGCACGGCGTGCCGGAGCCTTGTCCTCACTCGCGGCCGCCGTCTTACGCGGACGGCCACGGCGCGCCGGCGCCTTGTCCTCACTCGCGGCCGCCGTCTTACGCGGACGGCCACGACGTGCCGGAGCCTTGTCCTCACTCGCGGCCGCCGTCTTGCGCGGGCGGCCACGGCGCGCCGGCGGCGGTGTTTCCTCCTCCTCCGGCTCCTCGTCCTCGTCCGTCTCTTCCGGCTCCTCGGGTTCCTCGTCCTCCTCCGGCTCCTCAGATTCGTCCGTTTCGGTGGGCTCGTCGTACTCGTCCTCTTCCGGTTCCTCGGCCTCGTCTGTCTCCTCTGGCTCCTCGGGTTCCTCGTCCTCCTCCGGCTCCTCAGATTCGTCCGTTTCGGTGGGCTCGTCGTACTCGTCCTCGTCGGGCTGCGCTTCGTCGTCGGCCGGTTCCTCGTCGTAGTCCTCGGACTCTTCGGGTTCGACTACCTTGCCGTCCCGGATTTCTCCGCGCCAGCCCTCGATCTCGTCGGGATGGAGGATCGACTGCGTCATGACGTGGCGTCCGAAGTGCTTCAGTTCCAGGCGCGCTCGTCGTCCCTGCGCCCGCCACAGGTTTCCCGTCCTCTCGAACAAACCCTTCGGGTGATATTCGAGGATCAGAACGATGCGGGTGAGATCGGGGGTCACCTCGTGGAACGTCACCGCACCATCGGGGTAACCCTTGGCGCCCTTCGACCGCCACACGATCCGCTCGTCGGGTACCTGCTCGATGATCGACGCTTCCCAGGTTCGGTGCGAGAGGAAGATCTGAGCCTTCCACTCGAGCTTCTCATCCGCCTCCTGCTCCACCCGCTCGACCTTTTTCATGAACGATGGGAAGTCGGCGAACTGGGTCCATTGGTTGTAGGCCAGTTGGACCGGGACCCCGACATCGATCGTCTCGACGATGTTGGTGAGCTTGAGTTTCTTACCCTTGCCACCACCACCACCGCCGCCGGTGACCGCATCCTTGAGGTCGGATGCCTTCTCCTTCACGGTGTCCGTCAGCCCGGACAGGGGCGACTTGCCGTCACCGTTCCCGTCGCTGTCCCCGTTGCCCTTCCTGTCTCCGTTGCCGTTGCCGTTGCCGTTGCCGGTGATCGCGGACAGCAGGGTGCCGCCGCCGCCCTCGGCGTAATCGTTGAGCCGGCCGGTGGCGCCCGCCACCTTGTCGGAGACGGCGGAGACCGCCTTGTCGGTCACGGTGCCGAGCAGGCCCTGCGCTGCACTTTTCAGTGGGGAGACCGACGCCGCCTTACCGGACGCCCCGGACACGTTCTTGCGCAGCGTCTTCGCCGCGCTGTCGAGATTCGCAGTCATCGCTGATCACTTCCGGGTCCGTCGTACGGGGGTGGAACTCGTGGTCGCCTTCGCACGCGTCCTGCGGACCCGCGCGAGCTCGTCGTCATCGCCGTCATCGCCGTCATCGTCGTTGGAGGACGACCGGGACCGGCGGGGCCGGGACGTGCCGCTACCCGAGGACCGGCGGCGCGGGGTGGGCCGCCGCCGAGCCCGGGGCTTGTCCTCGGTCTCCTCGTCCGGCTCCTCCCCCTCGCCCGGCTCCTCATCCGGTTCCTGGTCCGATTCCTCCCACTCGACCTCCGCGTCCTCGTAGTCGTCTTCGTCGTCTTCGGGTTCCTCGTCCCGGCGCCGCTTCGACTTCTTCCCGCCCGCGGTATCGCCGTGCCCGCCGAGCAGGCTCTCCCCGGACTGCAACCGGGAATTGAGCGAGTCGATGCGCTGACTGGCCGCGGTCACCGCGGCCGTCTTCGCCGCGTTCATCAGCTCGTGGCGGACCGTCTTGCCGAGCTTGGCGACCTCGGGGGAGTCGGCGAGTAGCTTGCGGCCCTCGTTGAGAAGACCCAACGATCCGCCGGAGGGAAATTGTCTGGTCGCCCCACCGGCGGCCAGCATCAACGCCAACTTCATCTTCTTCGTGCGGCCCAGCATGTATCCCGCACCGACGGCCAACGCCAGCTGAGATTTGGTGGTCATCGCCCAACCCCTTCGTCGAGTGAAAGTGGTGCACCTCGGCGCCGGCGGCGGTCTGTGAGCGGATCCTGCCCGGTGGGGGCGCATTCCGCCGACTACCCCAGGCCGGTGCTGCTCAATCGTTCACCGAACACATTCCCCACCCCTGCAGTCACCGAGCCAGACGATGTCGACGACCGCGTCGCGCACGGCGGGATGGGCGCAGGTCCCACAGTGTTGCTGCGTCTGCGACTACATTTCTCCGCCTCGCCCCGCACCCGCCGCCGGGTCCCGCGGGCCGGCGGCGGGTGCGGGTCACGGGCTCGGCCGGAAACCGGCGTAGCCCGCCCCGATCGGGGTACCCGCAAACTACGCTGCTCCGCGACCCGACACGGACCGTGGCAGCGAGTTCCGCTCAGGTCCGGCCTTCGAACCCCTCGGCCGCGGCGGAGCGCCCCGCCGCGCACGGACCGAGGCCGAGTGTTCGCCCACCCCACCTCGGCCGCGCGCGGCCCCCACCCCCGGTGACCTGAGGGCATGGCGGACTGGCGCGGCAACCCGTCAGCGTGCCATCCGGACCCGGGGCTCACCGCAATGGCTCCTTCGGGTAGGTCTGCTTCCGGAGCCGCGCGTGGGTCGTTCGGATCGAGTACCAGCTCGGTGCGCACACGCGTCATGATGAGGTGTGAGGATCTGGATGCTGGTCGATCTCGAGCCCGGATACGAGCGCCTGCAGGTAGGAGACCGAATCGACGCCACCACCCGGTGGTGCCGACCGGACATGCTGCCGGCCGAGGTGGTGAGCTGGGACGTCCCCGTGCACGTCGAACGCGTCGCCACGAACGGTGCCGGTGAAGGCGACTGGATAGCCCACAGCGAGGGACACTTCTCCGCGCTGCTGCCGGACTGGAAAGAATCCGAGGGCCGCACCGCGATCTCCGGCTCTCTGATGTACGACAGATATCTGCACCTGTTTCACCGCGTTGTGCCGACGACGCGTGGCCGCATTCTTCGTCGCGCCGTGATCACCCGGGAAGCGCACCGCATCCCGGCCCCGCATGGTGGCTACTCGGTGAACCCGTCCGGCCCGCCTGCGTTGACCGAGCGCGGCGCCGTTCCGCCGGGCAGGACCGTGACGTGGGACTGCATCGAACTCGGCACGGAGGCCGAATAGTCCACGATGACAGTGCTGCGGACGCTGCGGTGAGGTGCGGCCCGGGCACAGGCGCCCGTCCCGTTGGCAACCGCCCGGCTACGTGCGCTAAAAATTTGGGCATGGATTCAGAGCAGGTCTTCGGTGGCGGCCAGGTGCAGCGGGTGGGCAGCTTCCGGTTCTTCCTGGACGGACAACGCTGGGAATGGTCCGACCCCGTCGCCCAGATGCACGGCTACCGGCCCGGCGAGGTCACCCCCACCACCGAATTGCTGCTCTCCCACAAGCACCCCGAGGACCAGCCGCACGTGGCCCGGGTCCTGGACCGGACGGTCAACGCCGCCGAACCGTTCAGCAGCAAACACCGCATCATCGACACCACCGGGAAGGTCCGGCAGGTCGTGGTGGTCGGGGACCGCATGGTCGACGACACCGGGCAGGTGATCGGGACCACCGGGTTCTACATCGACATCACCGACTCGTACCGCAGCGACGTCAAGGACTCGGTCGACGGCCAGGTGGCGGCACTGAGCGAGTCCCGGGCGGTGATCGAGCAGGCGAAGGGTGCGCTGATGCTGGTTTACGGCATCCCCGCCGCCCGCGCCTTCGACGTCCTCACCTGGCGTTCCCAGGAAACCAACATCCGATTGCGCATCCTCGCCGAACAGATCGTCGCCCGGTTCACCGACTCCAAACCCGACGCCGCCGGGCTGCGCAGCTGGTTCGATCACCTGCTGCTCACCGCCCACGACAGCGTCCGACGCCCGGAGTAGGTGCTGCGCGGCGGTCCTTCGGGCGTTTCGTCAGCCGACGGCTGGTCGCCCGGTTTACGGTGAAGCGGTGCCCCTGACCGCTGCACATTCTTCCCCGAGGAGGGGTGATGACCGCGAAGTTCGAGTTGTTCAAGGACACCGCCGGCCAGTTCCGGTTCCACCTGAAAGCCGCGAACGGCGAAATCATCGCCGCCAGTCAGGGTTACACCTCGAAGGCGGCGGCCCAGAACGGGATCGCGTCCATCAAGACCAATGCGGCAACCGCCCCCACCGAGGACCTGACCTGACTCAGTGTCAAACCCCCTGGGTATCTCGGCAACTCGCGTCATCCGGCCGATTTTCGCCGCGCCCGCCTCTCGGGCTGTGACCGTGCACGCCGGGCCGGGGATGATGTCGGGTCCGTTTGGTGCAACTACGGCAGGAGATCCCGCTTCAGTGCGGGAGCCCGGTCGCACAACACGAACACCGGTGTCGGGGCAGGATGACGCACTGCCCACGCAGCCAGCCGAACCCGAAAGTCACACGAGATGACGACCACCTGGACACTCTGGACCGGCGCGCTGCTCGTCGTGATCGGATCCGCTGCCCTCCTCCAACGCCGAGTTCTGATCGCCCGCGTCCTCTGGCTCCTCGCCGCCCTCGCCTTCGTGGCCGCCGGCATCGGAGCGCTCGCCGCCGCGGTCCTCTCGCTGCCACTGGTGCTCGCGCTCGTGGTAGCGATCGCGGTGACCCTCGTCCTGGTCAAGGCGACCATCCCATCCCGGCAGAACACCATGAGGTGATGTCGGTGAGCGAGTGGATTCTCTGGGGTCGCAACGTTGCCGTCCTGGTGTTCCCGATCGCACTGGCGGTACGGATCCTCCGAGGCCGGCGGATGCGGCGCCGGGAGTTCCAACGAGGGCTTGACCACCTCACCGAGGGCGGACCGTACGTCACCTTCGACCGGAATCACGGCCGGATGCAGGTACAGACCCAGGACGGGGCGATCCTCGGGAGCTGGTCTCTCCCCTGCGGAGGGGCCCGCGCGCTGCACGCGACCCAGGTCCTCGCCGACTACGGGTGGCACACCAGTGCGCAACTCATGCTGATCGACGCCGACACATTCCTCGCCGCGGTCACGCACCGTCCCCTGATCGACCATGAAACTCGGCAGGTCGAGGAGTCGTAACTGACGCCGCAGTACCGCCCCGGGAAGCGCATCCGCAGGGCCGTTCTGGTCGGACGGAGATTCGCAGACTCCATCGATGTCGCATCGCTGCGCGGGCACCGTACGACTTTGCTGCCGAGGAGGCACCACCTATCGACCTTGTGTCGTCGGTGCCGTCCCCGATCGGACAGGTTCAGCTCAATCGGTAGACGCCGGACGTTGCCGTTTATGGGCTGGTGGTGAGGGTGCGCTGCCGCTTGGCTGCGTGCCGGATTTGCAGTATGCGCACCCCGCCGGCGAGCGCCATGATCACCGCACCGGCGACCGCGGCGAACAGCAGGGCCACTCCGAGTGGCAGCGAGAAGTCCCACCCGAAGAGTTCGAGGGTGATGGTGTCAAGGTTCTGCAGGATGAAGACCAGCAACAGGACCAGCAGGAGGATCCCGACGACTAGAGCGGTCCAGGTCGCACCGGTGCGGGTGCCCTTGATGCCCTTGCCGCGAGCAACGTCGGGGTGCGGACTCGTGGACTCGACCGGGTCCGACGTAGGCGGATCCGGCGGCACACCACCCTGCAGGGGATGTCCTGCCGGGTGGTCGGCGTGCGAATCGGCAGCCCCACCGGATGAGAGCGACATGAGCGGCGAGTACCCGCGACACGAAGTGGCTACACCGACCCGACATCGCCAAGAGGCGGTGGCCGGCACCCGGTCTCTGGTACTGCGATCCTCGAATACCTGCCCGGTCACCCACCACGTACCGCGCCGGCGTCGGGGTCGTGACCGTCCGCCATGCGGTCGCGGGCGTCCACGATCTGATCGTGCTCGCCGGGCCGCCGCCAGTGCATGGCGCGGGGGTTCGGCCCGAAACACTCTCTCGGGTCCGTCAGTGGTTGCGCAGCGCGTCGATCAACTCGCCCTTGCGTTTCGATGAATAGCCCGACAAACCCACTTCCTTGGCCTTCTTCTTCAGCTCGTCGACCGTCCAGTCCTCGTACGACTGCGACTTTCCGCCCTTACGTCCCGTGCTGGACCGCCCCCGGTTGGCTGCCGAGTTCGCGATCCGCGCCGCCTTCTGCTTCGACGCGCCGTCCTTGCGTACTTCCTCGTACACCTTTTCGTCCTTGATCGACGACCGCGGCATGACCTACCTCCTCGACTGCGATGACCAGTTCACACCGAATACCCGGGCCGGCCCGATCTACGCCGAGAATGCTCGCGTTTCAGCCGCTGATCGCACCCGTACCGGGCATCTGCTCAATGCGCCGATACGAACCGACCCTGCGAAGAGTCACAAGGACGAATTGCCTCGAAAGTTGTCACGACGCGATCCGGCGGAGTAGTCCGGCGGACCAGAAATCTGACGGCCGTTTCCCTCCCGTCAAGGCGCTCGCTTCCGGTACGGATCGCCGCTCGTGGATCCGAATCGACGGAATTGTGCGTGACGTCGGTGGCCTTGTGAGTACGTTGTTGGTTGATCGGGGCTTGACTGCGGGAGCGGCAGGCTCACCTCTCGTCAGGATGCCCGCCCTGGGGGTGGCATGTGATCGGAGACGGGGCGGTGTGCCTGCCGCGGATGCATGTGTGTGCCGGATGTCGTTCGAATAGTCACCGTCCTTCCCGAGTCTGTGGAACGGAGCCGCAGCCTGAGGCGTCAGCGCGTCGGCCAGGATGCGGCCGGAATCGTGTTCGAGCACAGCGTATTCGAGTTCGTGCCACGACCGAATCGCGGCGTCGGCAGAATCGGCGAGAGTGGCAAGCGGAGTCGGTGTCGTCATCGCCTCTCGAACTCCTTCTCGGGTGCGACTCGCGTGGATCAGGCGTTGATCGCTTGGGGCTGATGGCCGTTGCCGGTCACTTCGATCTTGTGCGGCTTCGCCTTCTCGGCGACGGGGATCGCCAGGCGCAGCACCCCGGTGTCATAGTGCGCCTCGATCTTGTCGGTATCGAGGTTGTCGCCGAGGATCAGCTGCCGACTGAAGACGCCGCGGGGCCGCTCTGCGGCGACCATCTCCCGGTTTTCGTCGCGGGCGGGGCGCTCGGCCCGCACCGTGACCACATTGCGCTCGACATCGAGATCGAGGGAGTCGAGTTGCACTCCGGGAAGGTCGAACTCGACGAGGAACCGGTCTCCTTCACGCCAGGCGTCGAGGGGCATGACCGCCGGCCGCGCCGGTGTGCCGAGCACTTGCTGGGTGAGTCGTTCCAGATCGCGGAACGGATCGGTGCGCATCAACATCGTGATCACCTCCAGAAGAACCTCATCATGACGGTTAACCTGCAGCAGATGCTGTAGATCTGGTATAGCATTCACAGTAGAAAGTTGACAAGATTCTCCGGAAAATTTTTCGACGGAAGGTACGGCGATGCCGATCCGATCGACGAACCACCCCCCAGACCAGCCGCGTTCGGCCGGGCCGTCACGGCGGCCGCTGTACGGCATCTCGGTGGCCGCGGAGTTGTCCGGGTTCGCGGTCGGCGCGCTTCGGCTGTACGAGCAACACGGCCTCGTCGCACCCACCCGGACCGACGGGGGCACCCGCCGCTACAGCGACTTCGACATCACCCGACTGCGCCGTGTCGCCGAACTCATCGGCGACGGCGTCAACCTCGTCGGCATCGGTCAGATTCTCGCGCTCGAGCAGCGCACCGCCGATCTGACCCACGACAACAACCAGCTCACCGCCCGCAACGACCAACTGACCGCCGACAACACCCGCCTGAGCTCCGCGAGGCGGAACACGTAAGCAAGTAGAGGTGAGGTTCGACTTCGCGCTGGTGTGGCACACTTTCCGGTCGCCGACGAGTGCGGTGACGACGGCAGAATGTTGTCAGGATCGAGACGGGAGGGGCGGATGAATGCGGGTGTGGAGGTCGACCATGTTCTCGGGTCCGGCGCACCGCAGCGGGTGGGTAGTTTTCGATTCTTCCTCAACGGTCACCGATGGGAATGGTCGGATCCTGTCGCCGCCATGCACGGCTACCTGCCCGGACAGATCACCCCGACCACGGCACTGCTGCTCTCCCACAAACACCCCGACGACCACCCTCAGGTCGCCGCGATCTTCGACAAGATGATCGCCGACGGTGAGCCATTCAGCAGCCGCCACCGCATCATCGACACCGGTGGCCAGGTCCACCACGTCATCGTCGTCGGCGACCGAATGCTCGACGACACCGGTGCGGTGACCGGAACGACCGGGTTCTACATCGACGTCACCGATCTGCTCGCGCAGGACCGCCGGGACACCGTCGATGAGATGGTCGCCGAACTCGAGCAGTCCCGAGCGGTGATCGAGCAGGCCAAGGGCATGCTGATGTTCGCGTACTCCATCAGCGCGGACCGGGCCTTCGACATTCTCACCTGGCACTCCCAGCAGACCAATACCAAACTCCGCGTCGTCGCGGGGAAGTTGGTCGCCGCGGTCGCGAGCGCCACCCTGCTCCCCGATGCGGTACGCGCACGCTTCGACCATCTCCTCCTCACCTCGCACCGTCACGATCATGACTGAGATGCGGTCCCGCGCGCTGCTGGGGTGAACGCACGGAACCTCGACCGCCCGGCCGCCGGCAACCGAACCGATCGTGCGGGCAGAGTGCCCGTCCTCTCCGTCGCCGAAACCGCCGCAGCATAGCGGCGGGTCCAACGAGGCACGCCCACAACGTCTTCCAGTCTTTCGCACCAAGCCACCAGCCAACTCATACCTGCGCGGAGGCCCAAGCAGTCGACACGCACGCCGCGACGTCGTGTCATCCGGCACGAGGCCGCCGTGTGCCCGGATCGCGAGATCGGCACCTACTTCGCGACAGCACACTCAGCATCACAAGTGGTGACGCGTCATCTGCAGGTCACTTCTTGTCTTCGGCCTTGCCGACACCTCCCTCGTGTGCGGGGCCCACCCCGGAGTCGCTGCCCCCGCTCGCCGCGCCGCCTGCGGCGGGATTCTCCTGCGCCGGGGACGCCACCGCGCCACGCGGGGTCTCCTCGGGTTTCGGCGACTGCATCCCGCCGGAGTCCACGTGCTCGTCGTGCTCCGGGCGTCCGTCTTCCGTGCTGGTCGTCCGGCCTTCGTACGGCGGTATTTCCGGCTCCGCGGCGGCCGGCGGTATCGAGCCGGCAGCCGGCGCCGGGTTCGTCCCGCCTTCCGCGGTGGAGGTGACCTCCTCCTGGCCCAGCGCCCCCTGCTCGCGGCCCGCCTCGTCTGCGCCGGCCCGGTCCGGGCCCGCGTCCCGGGACCCCTCGGGTCCACGCTCGGACTGTGGTTCCTCGTGCAATTGCTTGCCTGGTTCGGTAGTCATGATCTTCTCCTCGCCGGCGCACCAGAACACCGGACTTCCCTTCGTGGTGGTTGACATCTGTGGTAGCTATGCCCTGGGACGCGAACCCGAAACCGCGTCCGTCGGGGATCAGTCTTCGATCACCGGCATGGTTGTCGCGGCGGCCGACAACGACTCGTTCCCCGGCCCGACCTGATTCGCCGTGCGGACCACTGGGCACTCCGACAAGTGCGGACCGTTCAGCCACGATGCGGCGCCGAATCCACAGTCCCTCTGCGAGGAGTTACGCCGTGTCGAAGAAGAGCCCTGTCATTCCCGGGACGCCCGGTTCGGGCACGCCGACGGTCGCCGAGCCCACGGAACCGACCGAGCCGTTGCCACCCAAGCCGGATCAGCGGGCCCCCGCCCTGCGCGCTGCGACCGGGCAGTCCGTCGACGGTCCGGACACGGCCCGTGGTCAGCACGGTGAACGCCTCACCACGGCGCAGGGCGCGCGGTTGTACGAGACCGATCACTCTCTGAAGGCGGGCGAGCGGGGACCGACCCTGCTCCAGGACCATCATCTCCGCGAGAAGATCACCCATTTCGATCACGAGCGGATCCCGGAGCGGGTGGTGCATGCGCGCGGGGCGGCCGCGCACGGCGTCTTCCGCGGCTACGGTTCCGCCGAACCGGTCAGCAAGGCGGCGTTTCTCGGCAAGGACGTCGAGACGCCGGTCTTCGTGCGGTTCTCGACCGTGCTCGGTTCGCGAGGGTCGGCCGACGCCGTCCGCGACACCCGCGGGTTCGCGACCAAGTTCTACACCGGTGAGGGCACGTTCGATCTGGTAGGCAACAACATTCCGGTGTTCTTCATTCAGGACGGCATCAAGTTCCCCGACATCATTCACGCCGGCAAACCGCACCCGGATCGGGAGATCCCGCAGGCGCAGAGTGCGCACGACACCTTCTGGGACTTCGTGTCGCTGCACACCGAAGCTACCGCGCACACATTGTGGAACATGTCCGACCGCGGGATCCCCCGGTCGTACCGGATGATGGAAGGCTTCGGGGTCAACACCTTTCGGATGGTGAACGCGGCGGGCGAGAGTTCGCTCGTGAAGTTCCACTGGAAGCCGAAACTGGGTGTGCACTCCCTGGTGTGGGAGGAGGCCCAGATCGTCAACGGCGTGGACCCCGACTACCACCGCCGCGATCTCGCCGACGCAATCGAGTCCGGCGCCTACCCACAGTGGGAACTGGGTATCCAAGCGTTCCCGGACACCGCGGACCAGATGTTCGAGGGCATCGACCTGCTGGATCCGACCAAGATCGTGCCCGAGGAACTGGCGCCCGTGCAGCCACTCGGTCTCATGACCCTGAACGCGAATCCGACCAACTTCTTCGCCGAGACCGAGCAGGTGGCGTTCCATCCCGGACACCTCGTCCCGGGAATCGACGTCACCGACGACCCGCTGCTGCAGGCCCGGCTCTTCTCCTACCTGGACACCCAGATCAGCCGGCTCGGTGGGCCCAACTTCGGGCAGATCCCGATCAACCGGCCCCACGCCGACGTCAACGACATGCTGCGCGACGGCATGCACCAGAGCGGGGTTCATCCCGGGGTGGCGCCGTACCGGCCCAACTCCCTGGACGGCGGTTGCCCCTTCCTGGCCGGTGCGGACACGGCGTTCGTGGAGGTGCCGGTGCCGATGCCGGAGTCGACGAAGCTGCGCGGTGCGCCCGCCAGCTACGACGATCACTTTTCGCAGGCCCGCCTCTTCTATGCCAGCCTGACCCCCGTCGAGCAGGCCCACGTCGCCCAGGCATACACGTTCGAACTGGGTAAGTGTTACGAGCAGGCGATCAAGGAGCGCGCTCTCGGGGTGGTCGCGAACATCGACCCCGCCCTGTGCGCGACGGTCGCCGAAGGACTCGGTCTCCCGGTACCGGAGCCGACCGTCGCCTACGACGCGGCGCCGACGCCCAGCCCGGCGCTGTCGCAGGTGGGCGCGCAGTGGCCGCTGGACGGTCGGATCATCGGCATCGTCGCCGACGACGAGTCGGATCTGACGGAGGTGGCCGACACCGTCGCGAAGATCGACAAGGACGGCATGGTGCCGCTCGTCATCGGGCCGCACGGAGGCGAACTGGGATCGGGCAAGGGTGCCGTTCCGGTGTCGCGGACGTTCCTCACCATGCGGTCGGTGGAGTTCGACGCCGTCCTCGTCGCGGCACAGACAGCGGACCCACGGGTGCTGGTGCTCCTGACGGAGGCGTTCCGGCACTGCAAGGCGATCGGAGGCTGGGCCGCCGGTCGGGGCCTGCTCGACGCCGCCGGGATCCCGGCCGACGCCCCCGGCATCGTGATCGCCGACGAGGCGTCCGCACTGTTCGACGGCGTCACCGCGCTGATGAAGTCCCACCGGGTCTGGGAACGCCAGCCGTGACCTTCGGGTGGTCGTCCCGCCGACCCCGGCACCGACCAACAGTGCGCACCGAACACACCTCGCTGCCCTGCGCTTGTTCACCGGATCCCCAGAGGGACACGGAGCGGGAGCGGCAGGGGCATCTCGGACACGGCGATGGCCGCGCTCCGCGGTCGCATGGCGGCGGCGTGGCCGCACTGAAGTTCCGCGGGCAACCGGCAGCGGGTTACTACAGTCGACAAAGCAACTTGAGTCCACGAGAGAAACGGTAAGGGTTTGACGCTCGATTTGGCGGCGGTGGTGATCGTGCCGGCAGCGATGACGGGTGCCAAGCACGGATTGGAGGGCATCGCGTGAGTACCTGGGAGGAACGTGCGGAACACATTTCGACAGCGGCCCGCGACCGGCAACTCACCATCGCCACCGCGGAATCGTTGACCGGCGGAAAAATTTCCACCGTTCTCGGGGCCGCGCCCTCGTCGTCGCAATGGTATCGGGGCAGCATCGTGGCCTACGCCGATGCCGTGAAACACGGTCTATTGCAGGTCCCCGACGGCCCGGTTGTCAGCGAGCCCAGTGCCCGCGCGATGGTGACAGCGGCGGCCGGGTTACTCGGCGCGGATCTGGCGGTGGCGGTCACCGGTGCAGGTGGGCCGGACCCTCAGGACGGGCAACCACCGGGCACGGTGTGGTTCGGGGTCTTCGCCGACGGCACGGCTCGGACCGAATTGCGGCACTTCGACGGCGATCCCGGCGACGTAGTGGACGCGACCGTCGCTCATGCCCTGTCCTTGCTCGAAGACGCACTCGAGATCTAGGTGCAGGCAGTCCGGTTCGTTTTCCGAAGGTGAGAGGAGTGGCCGATGTTGCTGCGGATCCCGGGTGTCTATCCGCCCCAGGACGACACGTGGCTGCTCGCCGCCGCTCTGGCCGAGCAGCCCTGGAACATCCACGGACGCGTCCTCGACCTCTGCACCGGCACCGGAGCGCTCGCCGTGCGGGCAGCAGCGCTCGGCGCCGGCGATGTCACAGCGATCGACATCTCACGCCGCGCAGTGCTCACCTCCCGGCTCAATGCACGGATGCACCGGCGCCCGATCCGCGTGCTACAGGGAGACCTCACCGCGCCCGTTACCGGCGAACGCTTCGATCTGGTCGTCAGCAATCCGCCCTACGTGCCCGCGCAGAGGGACCGGATTCCCGCCACCGGCAGGGCGCGGGCCTGGGATGCCGGCACCGACGGGCGAGCGCTGCTCGACCGCATTTGCCGGCAGGTTCCCGACGTCCTCGTGCCGACGGGAACGCTGCTTCTCGCCCAGTCGGTACTCAGCGGGGTCGAGAAGACCCACGTCATGCTGGAGGAGCAGGGCCTTCAGGTCGATGTCGTCGCGCGGCGGACGATCCCCTTCGGGCCCGTCCTGACCGCACGTCGTCGCATGCTCGCCTCTCGCGGCGTCATCGACGCCGATCAGAGCAGCGAGGAGATAGTGGTGATCCGGGGCCGTCAGCACAGCTAGACGATTCTGGCGGAACGGATTACGGGGACGGATTGCCGCGGCCGCACCGACTTCGCCGATACCCCCCGGCGCGCACACCCGGTGAGGCATTCGGGACGCACCGCCAGCCCGGGCCGCGACGTCGATCGGGATATCCGACGGCAGTGGCCACCACGGAGAGTCGGCCTCGAGGTGCCCGCTGGCGACCAGACCGCGCGGGTGGGAAGATCCGGGCGTCGCCCCGGAACGTGGCGGCGACGCGGAACGGTGCCGTCACGAGCGCTGTGCGGACCGTGTCGAGGATGTGCCCGGTCGGGCCCACAGCCGCGATCCTTCCGCTCGATTCCTATTGCAGGACGGCGTCGACCGTCTTCTTCAACGCCGACGGTTGGGCGGGAGACCTCGGTGCCTTCTCCTTCAGTTCGAGCAGCCGTTCGCCGATCTTCTGGAGCTGTTTGCGCCCCAGCTCTTCTCGCACCTTGGGAAACCAGTCCTGCTCTTCTTCCTCGATGTGGTGCTCGACGTTCTCGATCAGCACGGTCGTCTTCGCGTCGAATCGCTCGTCGTCCGGCTTCATCCCTGCCAGTTCGACGACCAGGACGTCCGCGACGTGGTGTTCTTCGTAGGATTCGAGGATGTCGTCCTCGAGGTCCGGGGCCAGCTCGCGTACCTGCGGGTACATGCCCTCGTTCTCGATGTAGGTGTGCACCGTCAGGGCTTCGATGATGGAGTCGACGATGCGGCCCTTCTCCACGCGGGCGTTCGGCCCGGCACCGCGGTAGTCCCGGAAGAGTTTTCGGATCTGCTTGTGATCGCTTTTCAGGAGAACGATCGCATCGGTCGACATGAGTACCTCACACAGGGGGTTCGAGTGGAGACGCCAGGGCAGTGACGTCGTCACTACGCATTACCCACTCACGCCGACCACTAACACCATTCGGAAGCCATGCTCCTCATCTACCTCGTCTTGTGAATCTCTGGCCTGCTGATCGACCGCGACGGTGGCCGTGAACCGTGCCCTCAACAGTGCCGACGATTGGTTCCACGTCGTGCTCGGTGCCGCTCCTGGCGGTGCTCGGCTTCCACACTCTGTCGCACACGTCTCCGGGACCGCGCCTCTGAGCCCGAACTCAGGGGCCGGTCCAATGGTCTGCGCGGCACCTCGCGTGATGTGCCCGTCTCAGTGCGGTCTGCAACGGCGTCTCGTTTCAGGCAAGCTCAGTGTGGGATGTACCAGCCGGCGGTGCTGTTGCCGCTGTGTGAGAGCTTTCGGGTGGGTGGTTGGTCGTGTGGGTATCGCGACTGTGGGTATTCGAACCCCAAAGCCATCCGCTTGACCATCGAGCGGGCAGTACTTCACGGAGGCCTCATCATGACCGCTCAACCTCCGGATCCCGATCCGGCGAACACCCCCGATCTCGATTCGGGCGGTGGCGTCCGGCCGGGTTCGACCCCTCCGGACTCTGCGCAGACGTCGTCAGGACTGTCCGAGCACGAACCACGCACCAGTTGGTCGTTTCCGCCGACGGGTGTCGCCACCATGGTGGTCATCGGTGTGATTGTGGTGGTGTTCGTCGCAATTGCGGTCCTGCTGGTGCTCGATATCGTGGGTGTCTTCGACTGAGGTTTGCCGGCAGGGTGTGCGAGGACGACCAGACGGTCATTCCAGCCGCACGTCCTCGGGTTTCTTGTCCGTTCGCAGACCACGCCAGGTCGGGTGCCGGAGAAGGTTCGCCGTGGTCCACTCGGTGAACCCGACCTCGCCGACCAGGCGGGGAGTGACCCAGTTCGCGTCCTTGCGCTGTGCGGCCGTCAGCGCTGCGGCGAACGGACTCGTCTTCCGGGCGAGCCGCTCGAGCTTTCCCGTCAGGGAGTCGAGCATCGGCTCGGTGAAGCCGGTCCCGACCCTGCCCACGTACCGGAGTCCGTCGCTGTCCGGGATGCCGAGCAGCAGCGATCCGAGGGTATCGGCGCGCGATCCCCTACCCCATCGCCAGCCACCGACGATCACTTCCTGGGTGCGCTGGTTCTTCACCTTGATCCACCCGGTGCCCCGCCGGCCGGCCAGATAGGTCGAGTCGTCCTTCTTGCCGACGATTCCTTCCCACCCGCGCCGACGACTCTCGGCCAGCGCCTCGCCGGCATCGCCTTCCAGGCGTGGTGGAACGGTCAGGCCCGTCGCCGACGCCAGTTCCTCCAACACCCGACGCCGATCCGCATATCCCGTGTGCAGTAGCGAGATGCCGTCGACGAAGAGCACGTCGAATACGTAGAACTCGGCCGGATACTGTTGCGCGGCGGCGGCGATCGCCGCCTTCTTGCGCAGCCCGGACCGATTCTGCAGGGCGGAGAAACTTGTCACGCCGGCCGGGTCGAGGGTCACGATCTCGCCGTCGAGGACCGCCTCGTGCTCGGCCAGGGCATCGCCGATCGACACCAGCTCCGCGTAGGTCGCGGTGAGGTCGCGACCGGTGCGGCTGTGCAGGAGAACCTTTCCGTCCGCCACCTCGGCGATCGCCCGTATGCCGTCCCATTTGCCCTCGAACGACCACTCGTCGCTGGGCATGCTGTCGAGATCCCGATCGGATCCGAGTGTCGCGAGCATGGGTTCGAGATCCCGGGGCAGGGGCTTTTCTCCGGTGGACTCCGATGTGGCGCTCTCGGAGACCCTGTCCGATTCGGTGTGCGGCAGCGGCCTTTCCCGATCCTTCGTGATCTTGTGCATCAACCACTGGTCGTGCTTGGTGTGGATCAGCACGTACTGCCCGTGAAGGCGCCGGCCCCGTAGTTCGAACAGGACCTCGTCGCGTTCCCATTTGATGGGGACGTAGGTTCCCTCGTCGAAGATGTCCACCCGGCCGCCACCGTACTGACCCTTGGGGATGGTGCCGGAGAAGGTGCGGTAGTCGAGGGGGTGGTCTTCGGTTCGGACGGCCAGACGATTCTTCGACGGCGACTTCGGGACGCCTTTAGGCACCGCCCACGAGACGAGTACCCCGTCGTGTTCGAGGCGGAAGTCCCAATGCAGGGTGGTGGCGTGGTGCTCGTGGACGACGAAGCTCAGCGCCTCGCCCGATGCCGCTGCAGACGAATCGGCCGTGGCGTCGGGGACCGGTTCGGGTGTCTTGCCGCGGGTTCGTTTCGATCGGTACACCCGAAACGAGTCCAGGGAGGCCGAGAGCAGGTCACCGTCGCTGCGATACCGGTCGAGCACCTCGTCGAACCGCAGCTGACGCACATCGGTCGACTCGAGTTCGGACCAGTCCCGTGGCGCGGCGACCGTCGGCTCGGCCCGACCGCGCAGCGAATACGGGGCCACGGTGGTCTTGGCGACGTTGTTCTGGCTCCAGTCGACGAACACCTTTCCGCTGCGGTCGGTCTTGGTCATGGTCGCCGTCACCACTCTCGGCCAGTCCTTCTCGAGCCTCTTCGCCAGCGTTCGGGCAAACGAGGAGGGATCGAGGTCACTCTCGGCTGTCAGCGATGCATAGACGTGAATGCCCTTGCTGCCGCTGGTCACCGGGAACGACGACAACCCGGCGTCGTCGAGTTGTTCCTTGACCGCCAAGGCCACACGGGCACAGTCGGGGAGGTCGATGCCCTCCCCGGGATCGAGGTCGAACACCAGTCGTGTCACCGGTCCCGGCTTGCCGTCGACCACCGTCCACTGCGGTACGTGCAATTCCAGCGCGGCGAGTTGACCCATCAACATCAGGGCTGCGGTGGAGTCGATGAGGGGATAGTCGATACTGCGGTCCCGGTGCCGGACGGTCAGCCGTGGAACCCATTTCGGTGTCGACGAGGGAAGGTTGCGTTCGAAGAAGGAGCTCGCGTCGACGCCGTCCGGCCACCGCTTCCGGGTCACCGGACGCTGCGCCAGGTGCGGCACCATCGCCGGTGCGATCTCCGCGAGGTAGTCGATCACCTCGCCCTTCGTCGTTCCCGCGGCCGGGTACAGCACCTTGTCGAGATGGGTCAGGTTCAGCCGGTGCCCATCGACGGTCCTGGTTGGCATGGGGAGGGTGCTCCCTTCTGTGGTCTCGGCTCGGTACCGGTAGGCGTACCCGAGATGGCGTTCGCTTAATTGCGGCCCTCGACCGCACCATTCGGGCGGTCGTTTGGCGCGCCACCGACCGGGGTAGGCGAAGACGGGCGTGGACCACGGTGCACGCGAGAATCCATATCCGCCAGAGAAGGATGAACGAATGGTTGACGACAAGTCGGGGCCGGCCGAGGGCGTCAAGGGTGTGGTGGAAGAGGTGAAGGGAAAGGCCAAGGAGGCGGCGGGCGCCGTCACCGGCCAGGACGACCTGACCCGAGAGGGGAAGGCGCAGCAGGACAAAGCCGAGGCCCAACGGGAGGCCGCGCAGAAGGAAGCGGCGGCCGAGAAGGCACGCGGTGAGGCCGAAATCCACGAACACCGCGAACGCGCTGAGCAAGACAAATAGACACCGCGAGATCGGTGCACAATGTCCGGGCCGTCGAAGGCGAGCACGAGACCACACCGCACAGGGCACCACGACCGAAGCCCCGGTTCGGCGGCCGGAGCCCGGCTCCCCGGCCGCCGAAGCGGGCCGCGCAACGACGGGAGATCAACCAGGGGAGATCGTCCGCGGGTCCTCGCAGAGGTCGCCGCTGCAGTCCTTCCACGTTACCGCGATCAGATGCGCACCGCCGACAGCGAACACCGACGCTGCGGCATGGACCCACAACCAGTCCCCACCGCAGTGCCGGAGGCGGAAAAATGTGGTGCGCGTGGTGCCAGCACTGTCGAGGTCCCGCAGGAAGCGCCGCCATCGGGGTGTGTCGGATGGCAACAGCAGCCACTCGTAGTCACCTATGAGCTGCTCGACGCGATAGCCGACGAGGTCGGCGGAGGCCGGGTTGGCGAAAAGTATCCGACGCTGATCGTCGAAGACACAGAGCGGCTGCGGCAATACCGTGAACAGCGCCTCGAGCACCGCGCTGCGGCATGGAGCGGCGGACCGGCCGTCAGGCACGTCCGGGACGATGAAAGGCCTTCCGGTCGGCCGGGTACAGGTCATGGTGGGAACCGATTGATCTTCCACTGCACGTGCTCCTCGTCGCCGCCGAAAACCGCTGACCTTCGGTGTACCCGCAGCAGCGATAACGCTAACCGGTGGACCGGCGAAGGACGCGTCCGGTGCCGCCCGCTATGCGATCTCCACGGGCCACGGTGGTTTCCATCCGCATAGTGCACCATCCGGCGCGAGCGAATATCAGAAGACGGGCCCATCGGGAACGAACCGCGCCGACCTACCGCCCCCGAGAATGCAAGTGCATGAACATATTCGGTCCGGGCAAGCGGCGTGCGCACGCAATTGATTGTTCTGCGCTCGACCGGTGCGCGATCAATCGACAGACATGATGGCCTCGTCGAGGACGGGCCCCGGTGTGCCTCGTTTGGCAGAGCGGGGAGCGGGTAAGCGTGCGAGTCATGAGCACAATCACCGAAGCAGTCGACGTCGCCGTCCCGATCCGCATGGCCTATGACCAATGGACCCAGTTCGAGTCGTTCCCCCAGTTCATGGAAGGAGTGAAAGAGATCCGGCAGATCGATTCCACCACCACCCATTGGGTGCTCGACATTGCCGGGCAGAGACGAGAATTCAACGCCACCATCACCGAGCAACATCCCGACGAACGGGTGGCGTGGAAGTCCGATGTCGGCCCCGACCATGCGGGGGTCATCACCTTCCATCGACTCGACGACACCCACACCCGGGTCACCGCCCAGATGGATATCGACCCGGACGGAGTTGTCGAAAACGTCGCCGACAAGCTCGGTATCTTGACCCACCGGGTGAGGGCCGACATGACGAAGTTCAAGGAGTTCATCGAAGCACGCGGCACCGAAACCGGCGCCTGGCGCGGGAACGTCGACCGTCCCGACGAAACACTTCCGGACGAGACTTGACCGAGGGCCCTCGACATCGCCGGGAAGTTCGTCGCGTGTCTTGTCCCATCCATGCATGCTGCTTCCGGCTCATCCATGGACCATTCTCAGTCCGGCTCTGTGGGCAGTCGGGGTCGCCACTTCATCGACGCGTCCGGCTCCGGGTACACGTAATCGTGACGCAGACAGCACATTCAGTGTCGTCGAGAATCACGATCAGGAGCCGATCATGGTGTCCACCGAATGGTCGATCCCGCCCCCACACTCCACAATGATCAGAGCCTGCTCACCGTCGGCGTCGAGGAAGAATACGTCGTGGTCGACCCGGCCACCGGGACACCCGTTCCGGGCAACAGCGCCGTCGCCGCCGCGGGGCGGGCCCTCGATGCCGACCTGCAACTCAAGCTCTCACAATGCCAGATCGAGACCGCCACCCCGGTCTGCACCGGCACCACCAAGCTCCGCACGGAACTGTGCCTGGCCCGCGGGCGAGCAGCCGCAGCCGCCACCGAGGCGGGGGCGCGTCTGCTGGCTACCGGCGTCCCGCCCTTGGGACCCGCCCCGCGGACGATCACTGACCGTCCGCGATACCGGCACCTGGCCGAACACTTCGGGCTCCTCGGCTATCAGGTGATCTGCGGCTGCCTCCGCGACCGCGACCTCGCTGCCTCGGTCAGCAACCATCTGCGCCCCTGGCTGCCCACCTTGTTGGCGTTGACCGCGAACTCTCCCATCGTCGGCGGCGAAGACACCGGGTATGCCAGCTGGCGGCATGTGCTCTGGGCGCGGTGGCCCAGCGCCGGACCACCCCCGGTGTTCGACTCCGCCGACCACTACGACACCGTGGTAGCGGAACTGCTCGCGCAGCAGGCCATCCTCGATTCCGCGATGATCTATTGGGACGTGCGCCTGTCGGCGGTCGAAGTCCGCATCGCCGACGTACCCGCCACCGTCGAGGAGACGGTCCTGCTCGCCACCCCGATCCGCGGACTGGTCAGCACCGCTATCACCGACGTCCGTCTCGGCCGGACCACCGCGCCGGCATCCGGCCACCGGCTGAAGGCGGCGTACTGGCGTGCCGCCCGCGACGGAATCGGCGGGCACGCGGTCGACGTGCGCTCAGGACGACTGGTCGTGGCCACCGAACCGATCCGGCGCCTGCTCGAGCACGTGCGGCCGCTCTCGAACGCACCGGCGACTACCGCGACACCCAGCAGGCGGTGCGGACCGTCCTCACCGTCGGGAACGGCGCCATCCGTCAGCGCCGCGCCCTCGCCGCGGACACCATCCGGGAATTTGTCGACGTGCTCGCCCGCAGCACCGTCGGTGGCTGCATCCCAGGACTGACACCGCCCGCGGCACCCAGCGAGAGACCGGCCTCTCGGTGACCGGCCGATCCCCGCACCCGATCATCGGTGGGCGCGGTTGCCCTTCCCACCCGGTGGGTACCCGGCCCACGTGAAAGGAGGTCACCGCCGTGACCGACCCCGCCGATCCGGAGGACCTGACCCGCCAGATGGCGCAACTCGCGCGCGGATTCTTCGTTCCACACGACCTCGACCGCACCCTACGTGGGGTGACGGCCGCCGCCGTCGCCTCGGTGTCCGGCGCCGACAGCGCCGGCATCCTCGTCATCGAATCGAAGAAGACCTTCGCCTCCCACGCCGGGACATCGGAACTGCCCGAACAACTCGATGGGATCCAGGAGAAGCTCGGCGAAGGCCCCTGCGTGGAGGCCGCACTCAACGCCATGGTGGTCCGGTCCGACGACTTCCGCACCGAACCGCGGTGGCCGAACTTCGCCCGCGCCGCCGTCGACGCCGGCGTCCACAGCAGCATGTCGTTCCAGCTCTACACCCAACGTGACAGCATGGGCGCACTCAACCTCTTCTCCTTCACCCCAAACGGTTTCGGCGTCGAGGACGAGGCGATCGCCGAGGCCCTCGCCGCGCACGCCGCGATGGCACTGAGCGCCGCACGTCACCACGAACAATTCCGGTCCGCCCTCGCCTCCCGCGACATCATCGGTCAGGCCAAGGGCATGATCATGGAACGCTTCGCCGTGGACGCGGTCCGCGCGTTCGAGATGCTCGCGAAACTCTCCCAGGACAGCAACACCTCGCTGACGGTGGTGGCCGAGAAGCTGGTCGCGCTCGGTCCCGAACGCCGCTCCTGACCTGCAGACAATCCACGGTCCCGGGCCGGGGAACCGTCGGGGTTGGTCCGAGTTCCGTTGCGGGCCTGCACTGTGCAGTGATTGCCGTCCCGCCGTCGGGGGTATCACATGAACAGATGCGGTGGCGCTTCCGGAAGCGCCGATCGCGTCGAGGCCGCGCCCGGTTCAGCCGAGCAGCCGGCGTGGCCGCCGCTCGACTGCTGGGCCCCAGGAGTAATCCGTACGTGGCGCGAAGGTTCGAGTGTAACACGCTGTGCAGCAATGACCCTCGACAAATCTCGTGATGCGGTGACGACCTCACCAAAGTGCAGGGCCCGTTATCGTCCTACCGTGGTGACATCGGGCGGGTCGGGCAGGTCGACGTCGAGCATGAAGTCGAGCCAGATCAGTGCGTCGGCCAAAGTCTCCGCGCGCAGGGTCATGTCGAATCGGTGTCGGGCGGCGATGAGCGATCGCTCCGCCTCCACATAGTCCTCGGCGAGGAATGCCGCCACCGTCCGAAGCACCCACCGTTCCGACGCCGGCAAAGCCTCGACGTCTTGCCTGCCGGTGAAGCGGAGATCGAGGAGAAGCCTTTCCTTTGCGACCGCGGCGCCCAGGCGGGCGGTGACGACGCCGACGATGGCATCGACGACCCAGGCGAGCACATCACCGTATTCCGGTCGACCTGCGGTGAGGTTCGTGTCGGTGCACACCCGTGATACCTCGCACGAGAACCGGGCGGTCTCGCGGTCACCGACCAAGTGTATGAGCCGACCCCCGACAGCGGCAGCCGTCGGGCTGATGGGGCGACCGGTATTCGATTCCACACTCCGCGAGTGCCCGTCGCCGGGCATCCCCACACAGCACGGACCGCTGCAGTCCACTCGACTCCACGCAGTGCCGCATCGACGTCACTGACAGCGTGATCGTCGAAAGGCTGAGTGCGCCCGCATGATCGGCGTCGATGCGCAGCGGAATAAGGGAGCATCGGATTACTCGAAAGAAGAGGCGTCAGACGCTACCGGAGATACGAGCGCCCGCTCAGTGGAATCGTCTTCAGCTGGACCCGAGGAGCCCGGCCGACTGTCGGCGCACGTCGGTCGCCGCGACTCCCGACTATCAGGGGTTTCATTCCGGCCGCAGTCGGATTACCGTCATGGTCACAGGTTAAGACAGCAGCCGCCACACTTTCCGATGCGGCCGCCGTGCGTACCCTGACCTCCCTTATCGCTGGCAGGTTATCCGCTCCCCGACCGCCCAGCCTGGAGCGACCATGACCTACCTGCGATCCGTCATCGAAACCCCGCAACGCCTGCGCCTGTCCCTGTCCGACACCGCCGACTGGGACGAGGCAGACCCCGACAACCGCCGTTTCACCCTCAAGATCGACGAACCCACCGGTGGTCCGATCGTGCTGCGTCTGAGCGGCGACGTCGACGTGGTCACCGCGCCGATCCTTGCCGCATGCCTCGACGAAATCGTTCTCCACGGCCGCAGCGCCGTCGTCGACCTGCTCCGCACCAGCTTCGTCGGATGCGCTGCCCTGACCGCACTCGCGGCCGCCGGCACCCGAATCCGCGAGCAGCGCAGCCACCTGACCGTTGCCGCACCCCAACACCTGCGCCGGGTCATCGCCCTGGCCGACATGGACGCGGTGTGCACCTTCGATACCCTCGCGCACGCCTTCACCGCCGCCCATACCGCCACATCCAGCGCCGGCGAGGAGCCGCTCGGCCCCAGCGACCTCTCCGCCTCGCGGCCACGTCGGACCGGATGACGACCCGCAGCCGTCCACGCACGGATTCGCCACCGTGCGGTAGGGGTAACCGAACCGCGTGAGCAGCAGACGTGGACTGCGTGTGGTCGTGATCGGCGCGACCGGCAATGTCGGGACCAGTGCGGTGTCCGCTCTCGGAGCCATCCCGGACGTCGAGACCGTAATGGCCGTCGCCCGCAGACCCACCGAGTGGACGAGCCCGAAGACCACGTTCGTCACCGCCGACGCGGCCACCGATGACCTGCGCCCCGTGATCCGGGGCGCGGACGCCGTGATCCATCTCGCCTGGCTGTTCCAGCCCAGCCGCAAGCCCGCCGTGACTTGGAACAACAACGTGCTGGGCGCGTTGCGGGTGTTCGACGCCGTCGCCGCCGAACGCGTGCCCGCCCTGGTGTATGCGTCGTCGGTGGCCGCCTACTCGCCCGGCCCGACCGACCTGAAGGTGACCGAGGACTGGCCTACTCACGGGTGGCCCGGTGCCGCGTACCCCCGCGAGAAGGCCTATCTCGAACGCCGGCTCGACGCATACGAGGTCCGCAATTCCGGAATCCGGGTGGTGCGGATGCGTCCCGGGTTCATCTTCAAACGGGAGTCCGCGACCTCGCAACGCCGGCTGTTCGGCGGGCCCCTTGTGCCCGGCTCATTGGCTCGCCCCGCGGCCATGCCCGCCGTACCGCTTCCGGACGAGCTGCGGGTGCAGATCCTGCACACCGACGATGCCGCAGCGGCGTACGTGCAGGCAGTCCTGCGGCCGGTACACGGCGCATACAACCTGGCCACCGACCCTCCTGTCGACCGACAGTTCCTTGGCCGACTTCTTCCGAGCACACCCGGTGCGGATTTCCGCGGGGACACTGCGGGCAGCAGTCGCCGCCGCCTGGCACGCGCGGCTGGTGCCGGCCACGCCCGGACTCATCGAGACCGTTCTGCATCTGCCGCTGATGGACAGCACCCGCGCGCGGACCGAACTGGACTGGTCACCTGCCCACACCCCACACGACACCTTCACCGAATTCCTCGACGGCCTACGGTCGGGCAGCGGCCTGCCCACCGCCCCCTGGCCGACGACGCCGCCCGACGCCGGTGGCACGAAATCGCCACCGGCGTTGGACGCGTACCGTGAACAGCGAGGCGGGCCCCTCGCGGGCGATGACCCACGCGCCTTCCCGACCTGAACGCTCTATCCGAACCACAGGGCCTCCGCGTTGCGAAAAGCCACGCATTCCGCCGCACTCTCCGCAAGCGCGGAGAGAAAGGTTCGGATCTGCCGTCCCCGGGTGTCGACCGTGTCCGCCCGTGCCACGGAGTCGGTGCCGACTACGAATCGGTCCGGTTGTCGTGCAACGAGTCTCACCCATTCTTCGTCTGCACCACTCGCGTCGGTGATTCGGTCGAGTAGCACCCACGACAACTCGACCGTCAGATTGCGATGCCGTTCGATCATCCGGCGCACCAGATCCAGCTGGCCGGGCGGGTCGACCTGCCGGGACACCCCGGCATGACACCAGACCACCGACGTCGAGGGATGACGCTCGAGTGCACGCTCGAGGCTTCCGGCGTATTCGTGCCGATCGGGCATTCCGACGGAACCCGAATCGTGGTGCAGCGAGATCGGCACCTCATTCTGCGCACAGAAATCGAGAACGGCGTCCATCGCGACGTGATCCGGTGACGGCACCTCCCCGGACGTCAGGTTCGTGAGGTCGTCGTGCCGGAACATCACCTCCCCGACACCGGCCCAGCGCTCGGACCGGCTCCACACGAACTCGAGGTGCTCGATCGCCAGCAGATCGGTCGGGTCGAACCCGCAGACCAGCGGGGCGACCTCGAGCGCACCGCCCGATTCGAGATCCGGGAGTACGTCGAGGACCGTCGCGTCGGTGAGCGAGTGATAGTGACACGGTGCATTGTCGTCGAGGTAGTAGTCCGGACGCATCGGTTCGGCCGTCGACCATTTCTTCTTCACCGGCAGTCCGAACACGACTGCCCGCGTGGCGCCGTTGCGGAGGAGACCGTCCCGGAGGTCGTGCATCTGTCCCGGCCGCTGCAGGAAGTCGACGAGATGGACGTGCGTGTCGATCCACGTGAGAGAAACCATCCATCCGATGTACCAGCAATCGGCCTGGCTGTCCTGGCACGAACCCGCGGCGCGCGGATGCGGTGTCCCCCCTCGTCACGCAGATCAGGCAGAAATGTGGGCAACTCTGCACCGAAACCCGGACGCGCCGAGTCCACTGACATCGATGAGGGCCCACCAATTCAGCGCGGATTGTCGGGGGTATACGTGATGGTCCGCATCTCGTGGGCGCGGCGCCGCCGACGCGCCCGCGCGGCGAGGATGCCGCCGACCAACGAGACCATCGTGACAACCGCGGCAATCACGGCCCATCCTTCGAATCCGCCGCCGCGCGCGGTGATACACAGTGCCGCACCGATGAGGCCTGCCATCAGCAGAACGACGGCGGCCAGTTCTCCGCTATCCGCACCCGGCGGCGGCCGTCTCGGGTAGGTTCTCGTGCTGCACCGTGGTTTTCGGTCATCGCTCCAGCCTTCCTGTGGGAACCGCGCTTCGTGTGTGGGTGTTACCTGCAACGACCGTCAGGGTCAGGGCGACCCGGACCAGGATGCCGCCTCCCCTGTCCGGACGGGTACCCGAGGCACCCGCCGTCCACACCGACGACGGCACGTCGTGATCTCCGGTCCGTCAGGCGCGGTCGTTCGTCTGCTGTCGACGTAGCCTCCGTCTGCGATCAGGATTGCCGCCCAATGGCATCAATCATTCCCGCTGGCAACGGGGTTGGTGCGCAGCGTCCGCTGCTCATCCGCTTGGCGGACCTCGATCCGTCCGTCCCGTACCCGGGTCTCGTACACCTGTTGAGGTCGGGTCGCGGGACCTCGCACCACCCGGCCGTCCGCCACGTCGAAGCGACTCCCGTGCCAGGGGCATTCGATGCACCCGTCGCCGAGCGAGCCGTCGACGAGTGGCGCGCCGCGGTGTGTGCAGCGGTTGCTCAGTGCGACAACGGAGCCTGGGCGCTTCACCAAGAGCACCGACACGGTGCCGACCAGCACGGCGACCATGTCCCTGCCGTCCAGGGCCGCTTCCGGGGCCGCGTCCGTCCATTCCGAGGGCAGGGTGGAGAACGCGGTGGTGTCGACTCCGACTCCGGCGGCATAGGTCAGATGGCCCCCGAGCCAGCCGCTGACTCCCAGCAGTCCTGCCCCCGCGGCCGACAGCCCGACGCCGACACGGTGACGGCCACGACGGCGAGCGGTCCACGACGCAAGATACGCGGCGATCGCGCCATAGTTCGACATCGCATGGACGGCGCCGATCCTGCGCTCGGCGCCGAGCGTGTCGGCCCAGTCCGACGCGCCCGTGAGCGTGGCGGGCACGGCGGCAAGGGCGCCCAACCCCACGAGTGTCCTCGCGGCCGACCGCGCGCCTCCGCCACCGAAGGCGTCGAGGAAACCGGCGCTAATCCAGGCGCCGATAGGAACCGTGACCAACAGCGGGTGCAGCGGATGCCCCAGATCGGTGCCGGACAACACGTCCTTGACCCGGCCCGCCGGAAGCCACCTGTTGATGACATTGACCACCGCGCCGGCGGGTCCATCCAAGGAGTGGGCCTGTTCGAGTCGACGCACACTCCGCTCGAGAACCGTCACAACCACCACATCCCAGAATCCTCTCGACTCGACCACCTGTTCGTGCACGCGGTCAGCCCGGCAGCGTCTCACCGCCGAGCGGGGCGAGCACTTCCCCGGAGTAGTACGACGACAACAGACCGGAGGCGAAGAACACGTAGGACGGCGCGATCTCGTCGGGTTGGGCCGCTCGCCCGTAGGGGGCCTGCGTCCCGAATTCCGCGACCTTCTCCTCGTCCATGGTGGCCGGAATCAGTGGTGTCCACACCGGTCCGGGAGCAACACAATTGACCCGAATTCCGCGGTCCAGCAGGGTCTGCGCCAGCGAGTACGTCAACGCCGTCACCGCACCCTTGGTCGCGGAATAATCGATCAGCGACTTGTTGCCGCGCAACCCGTTGACCGACCCGGTGTTGATGATGGCCGAACCCCGCCCGAGATGGGGGACGGCCGCCTTCGTCACGTGGAAGTAGCTGTCGATGTTCACCGAGAAGGTGCGCCGCCACTGTTCCTCGGTCAGCTCCAGGAAGTCGTCGACCGGCTGCTGGTAGGCCACGTTGTTGACCACGATGTCGAGCCCGCCCAGTTCCGAGACCGTGCGGGCGACCACGTCACAGCAGTGCCGGGGATCGGCGAGATCGCCGGCGAAGGTGCGGCAGCGTCGACCTTCCCGTTCGACCAATTCAGCGGTGTGGGCGGCGTCGTCGTTCTCCTCGAGGTAGGCAATGGCCACGTCGGCGCCTTCTTTCGCGAATGCCACCGCCACCGCCCGGCCGATCCCCGAGTCCGCGCCGGTGATCAACGCCCGCTTGCCCTTCAACAGTTCGTTGCCGCGGTACGCACGCATCTCGTCCCGTGGTTGTTCCGCCATGTCCGCGGTGTGACCGGGGTAGTCGATGGTGTGTGGGGTGTGTTCGCTCATGCACCTCTCCGATCGGTTCAGCGGTCTCCTGTCGGATACCCGATCCGCGAGCGGGCAAATCGTGTGTCACACGCGAAGGGACCGGGTCCTCTCGAGTCTGTTTTCCCGGCGACCGGCAGGGGTAGACGGCACGGTGTGTGTGGACGGTGCTCGCCCCGTAGGTGTCGACCGGAGGTATTCGATGACTCTGACCGCCACCGGCCCGGCAGCGACCGCGCAGCAGCGTCGCGTGGCTTCCATCGACCTGGCGCGGCTGTTCGGTCAGGTCGCGCTGCCGTTCGTCGCGGCCGGTGCCATCGCGCGACGCCGCCGGGTGATGGGTCTGCTCGAGCGTGTGCAGGCCGACGCGGCCGCGGTGCGGCAGATACCCGCGCTCCGCGAATGCTACGGTGCCGGACCGCTGCCGTTACGCGTGTTCGGCCGGGACCTCGCCCTGGTCCTCTCCGACGACGACATCGACACAATCCTGCGGACCGACGCCGACACCTTCACCGCGGCGAACCGCGAAAAGATCGCTGCGCTCAGCCCGTTCCAACCCAACGGTGTCCTGATCTCCCGGGGCGACCTCCGGGCCCGCCGCCGGGGCGTGAACGAGCAGGCGCTCGACACCGGGCAGGCGATGCACCACCTCGCGGGCCCGATCGCCGAGTTGATTCGGGACGAAGCCGAGGAGATGCTGCGCGCAGCCCGAACCACCGGCGGCCTCGACGCCGCCGAATTCACTCGCTGGTGGTGGCGGGTCGCACGAGGTGTCGTATTGGGGCAGTCCGCGCGCGACGACCACGAATTGACCGACCAGTTGTGGACCCTTCGCTCCACCGGGAACTGGTCGTTCGCGCACCCGCTCCGGCACGCCCTGCGCGACAAGTTCACCCAGCGGCTCCAACGCCACGTCGAGTCGGCACCGGCCGAGTGCCTCGCCGGTGCCCTGCGCGAGGTCTCCGCCAGCGCACCGATCGACCCCGTCGGCCAGATCCCGCACTGGCTGTTCGCCTTCGACGCCGCCGGCATGGTCACCCTCCGCACCATGGCGCTGCTCGCGACCCACCCACGGCAACGCACCAAGGCACTCGACCGGATCGATTCGTCGACCCTGGCCGCGCCGCGACCCTACGACTACCTCCGCGGATGCGTCCTCGACAGCACCCGGCTGTGGCCGACCACCCCCGCGATCCTTCGCGATTCACTCGCGCCGACCGAGTGGGAGGACAACCACGGCCGGTATGCGATCCCAGCCGGTGCCGCGTTCGTCATCCTGACCCCCGCATTCCACCGCGACCGTCACACCTTCCCGTTCGCCGACCGCTTCGAACCCGAAATATGGATCGACGGACGCGCGGAACCGTACCGCGGACTCGTCCCCTTCAGCGCCGGACCCACCGCCTGTCCGGGGCGGAATCTGGTGTTGCTGGTGGCCAGTACGGTGCTCGCGAACCTCTTCTCCCGCGCCGACTTCACCGTCACCTCACGCACCATCCCCGACCCCGACCACCCGCTGCCCGCCACGTTGAACAACTTCGGCATCACCTTGTCCGTCCGATGAGGTCACCCAGTCGCCTCCGTCTCGCTCGCCGCTCGTCTCCTCCCACGGCCACGGACAGGACGAAGCGGTGGTGAACGTGCCCCGCAGAGTCGTGATCACCGGCGCCAGTGGAAATGTCGGCACCGCTCTGCTGCGCCTGCTCGCCGCGCAGCAACCAGCACCAGCGGTGACCACGATCGCCCGCCGAACCCCACCCGCCACGGCACCCTACGACGGCGCGCAGTGGCACCCACTCGACCTGGCACGAGACGACGCCCACACGAAACTCGTACCACTGCTGCAGGGCGCAGACGCGGTGGTGCACCTGGCGATCGCGTTCCAACCGGCCCGGGACCGCGACTACCTCAGACGCACCGCGGTCGCCGGAACACACGCGGTCGCACGGGCCGCACGAGACGCCCACGTGGACCACCTGGTTCACCTGTCCTCGGCTGCGGTGTACTCCCCCGGCGCCTACGGCGACCAGGTCGACGAACAGTGGCCCCGGCGAGGCATGCGGAGATCGATCTACAGCGTCGACAAGGTCGCCGAGGAAGACGTCCTCGACGGGATCGACGCGGCCTCGGCAACCGACGATCAGGCGCCTCTGATCGTCACCCGGCTGCGGCCCGGACTGATCGCCCAGCACGACGAGGCCACCGCGCTCCTGCGCTACACGGCACCGGCTTTCGTGCCGCGGAGCGTGACCCGGCGAATCCCGGGATTACCGGTACTGCCCCTCGATCGGACACTCACACTGCCCGTCGTCCACACCGACGACGTCGCCGACGCCGTGATGCAGGCCCTCCTCCATCGCGCGCCGGGGGCATTCAACATCGCCGCCGAGGACCCGCTGACCGCAACGATGATCGGCGTCGCCTTCGATGCTCACGTTGTGCACGTCCCGGCGCGGGCCTCGAGCGTTGTCGCCGACGTGGCGTGGTCGCTGCACCTGTCACCGGTGCACCGGGGCTGGATCGACCTCGCCTACGCCACGCCGCTGGTCGACTGCACCCGCGCCCATACCACGCTCAGCTGGCATCCCCGGCACGACGCCGAAGCGGTGATCGATGAACTCGTCACCGGAATCCGAAGCCGATCACGCAGCACGAGCGCCGTTCTCGGCGAACGTTCCCCGATCGACCGGGTGCGTAAGCTCCTCACCGCGGGGCCGCTCACTCGACGGAAACTGCCGTAACAGCACGGCACACCTTCCGGTCGTGCGTTCCACGGCTGCCGGACATTTCCAGGGTCTGTCGGCGTCGCTCGTCATCCGGCGACCACGCGGATCCGGCGGATGGTTCCGTCGGCGGCGTCGGGTATCCCCATCCCGGCGGCCACGCCGCTGCGCAGATAGTCGATCACTGGCTGGTCGAGCCGCTCCCCCGGCACCACGGCAGGAAGGCCCGGCGGATACGGGGTGAGTGGTTCGGCAGCGATACGTCCGGCCGCCTGGTCCGCGTCGACCATCTCCACCGGACCGAAGAACGCATCCCGCGGAGACATCACCGACTCGAGTTGCAACTCGTCGGGACTCGGCAACGAGATCGGTGGTGGTGCATCGAACGAGGAAGCCGCGCAGACCAGGTCGTCGAGCGCGGTAACCAGCCGGCCGGTGGTGTCCTCGTCGTCGGCCATCGACATGGTGGCCATGATGCGACGATGATCGTGCATGCCGACGTCGAGGTGGCGATGCTCCCGCATCCAGTCCGTGCACTGGAACCCGGACACGCCGAGTTCGCTGACATCGATGAGGATCTGCATGCGGTCCAGGTCGTGCGAAGCCTCTTCACCGAGCAACCGGTCCTCGAGCACGGTCAGTCCGTCGATGCCGGCGATCCGTTCCCGCGTGCGGCGAGCCAGGGACAACGCCGAGCCGAGCAGGTCCGTGCCGTGCTCGGCCATCTGCCGCCGCCACCCGTCCATGGCCGCGTACAACATCACGTTCGGGCTGGTCGTCGTCAGCAGATCCGCGCATTGCGAGAGATGCGTACCGTCGATCAGATCACCCTGCAGGTGATAGACCGATCCCTGCTCGAATCCGGCGCCCATCTTGTGGATACTGACAACGCAGATGTCCGCGCCGGCGTCCATCGCCCAGGTCGGCAGGTCGTCGTGGAAGGGCAGGTGCGCACCCCACGCCTCGTCGACGATGAGCGGTTTGCCGCGCTGGTGGCACACCTCGGCGATGGCGGTGATGTCGGCGCAGGTTCCGTACGGACTCGGACTGACGATCAGTGCACCGGCCGCGTCGGGATGCTTCTCCCACATGGCCCGCACCTGGTCCGGGGACGGAGGATGGGAAAAGTGCATGTCCTCGTCCCAGCGTGGGGTAATCCATCGGGGGGTCACCCCACTGAAGATCAGCCCGGCGACGATGGACTTGTGCGAGTCACGCGAGACGAGCAGACCACCGGGATCGTTTCCGGCGACGGCCATCATCGCCGCCTTCACCGACAGTGAGCTTCCGCAGGTCGAGAAGAAGGCCTGGTCGGCCCGGACCGCGTCGGCCATCAGCTGTTCGGCCCGGGACAGGTAGCCGTTCCTCGACCTTCGGTCGTCCAGGCCGCCGGAGGCGAGCACATCCGCGCGGAACGGGTCGGCGAGAACCCGCCTCACCCGCTCGTCCGCACCGCGCCCCTGACGATGCCCCGGCGGGGAGAATCCGTAGCGGTCGAGCTGGTGGTATTGCTCCAATGCATCCAATAACGGTGCCTGCGACTGGTCCATACCCGACGGTGTACCCGCACTCGTTTCACCCTGAACCCACGCCGCACCGGCGGCGCCGCAGACGCTTCCCCAGCGTCGCTCTTCGTCTGCCGTGCGACAGAGCAGATCACGCGATCCGTAAGTCTGGGTGAGGACGTGATCGGTTTCAGCTGAGTCCGGCGAGCCGCCGGTTTCGTCTCGAGGGAACCGGGGATACCTTGTGAATGAGCACTGCAGCAACGGAATCAGGTCACGACCTCAGTGTGGGGGTCGAGGAAGAATTCTTCCTCGTCGACGGGTTCGGCCACCTGGCCACCGCGGGACCCGACGTGGTCGCGGAGGCCGGGAACGTCATTCACGGGCTCCAACGTGAGCTCGCCCGCTGTCAGATCGAAACGGCGACCGGTGTGTGCCACACGGGGAAGGAACTGCACGAGGAGTTGCGCAGCCTGCGACGTCGGCTCGCAAAGGCCGCCGCCGCCCGCGACCTGTCGCTGTTGCCGAGCGGGACGTCCCTGAGCGACGAGGCAGTGCCGCCGGCGATCACCCCGAGCCCGCGGTACCAGGAGATGGCCCGCCGCTTCGGGTCGATCGTCGACACCGTGACCACGTGCGGCTGCCACGTGCACGTCGGGATCCCGAACCGTGACGTCGGTGTGCGGGTGAGCAACCAGGTGCGCAGTTGGCTTCCGGTGCTGCTCGCACTGTCCGCGAACTCCCCGTTCCACGGTGGACACGACACCGCGTATCAGAGCTGGCGGCACATCCTGTGGTCGCGCTGGCCGTCGGCGGGACCGCCGCCGCACTTCGATTCCGCGGACGAGTACGAGTCGGTCGTCGGCGCCATGATCGGGACCGGCGCCGCCATGGACCGCGGAATGATCTATTGGCACGTCCGGCTCTCCGACAAGCAACCGACGATCGAGGTCAGGATCGCGGACGTCGCGATGACGGCGGCGCACGCGGCACTCTACGCGGTGGTGGTGAAGGGACTCGTCGGGTGGGCGCTGCGGTCGCTGGAGGACGGCCGCACTGCGCCGTGGCTGCGCGCGGAGTTACTGCGGGCGCAGTTGTGGCGCGCAGCTCGTGACGGACTCGACGGCGAATGCACGAGTCCCGCGGCCGACCGGTCGATGCCGATCCGCCGGCAACTGGAACTGCTGAACGAGTGCATCGCCCCCGGGCTGGGGTCGAGCGACCGCGCCTTCCTCGAATCGGGATTCGACACCGTTCTGCGGGAGGGGACGGGTGCCGAGCGGCAACGCGCCGAATTCGCGCGCCGCGGCACGCTGGCGGCGGTTGTCGACCTCCTGACGAGCGAAGTCGTCAGCTGATCAGGGACGGGAGTGCGTCTGGCACGCCCGCGATATCGATGCTCCATCCCTGGATGTGTTCTACGACTGCGCAGTCGAATGTAGCGAGTGGAGGCGCGATGACGGTCATCGAGTGCGCCGGAAGTGGGCGGGTGCGCGGTCACGCTCACGGCGAGCAGGCACGCGACTTGATCCACACCGCCCTGGACCGGTGGCGCGACGGTACGAGCGCCCACAGTCGGGAGCACCTCGCGACGACCGGACTGCTGGCGGCGGTCGAGGCCGTCGTACCCGACCTGGCCGAGGAGATGCGCGGCATCGCGGAGGCAGCGGAAGTCCCGTTCGCGGAGATCCTCGCGTACAACTTCATGGACGAACAGTGGTGGGTGCACCGGGAGCATCTCGAATTCGGTTGCAGTGTCCTCGGACGGGCCGACGCGGACGGTGTGTTCCTCGCCCAGAACATGGACCTACCCGATTTCATGGACGGCTCCCAGGTCGTACTGCGGGTCCGTCCGGAAGTGGGTCCGGAAGCGCTCGTGCTGAGTTCGGCGGGAATGATCGGGCTGACCGGTGTCAACGCGGCCGGGGTCGCGGTATGTGTGAACGCGCTCGGCATGCTGCGCCACAACCTCGCCGGTTTGCCGGTGGCCGCCGCGATCCGCGGCGCGCTCGCCCACTCCTCGCGCACGGAGGCAGTGGATTTTCTGCACCGGATTCCGCACGCGAGCGGGCAACACTACGCGGTCGCGGATGCGCACGGCTTCCACGGTGTCGAATGTTCTTCTGCCGCAGTCGTTGTCAGTTGCCGGGCGGGTTCTCCGCTGCTGCTCCACACCAATCACCCGTTGGCGAACATCGACATCGATCCCAACGCCGAACAGGAACTGCAGAAGCAGGGCCGGATCGCCGATTCCCGGGTTCGCCTCGACTTCCTCGACACGAGCGCGAGGACCGTCCGTGACCGCGCCGCCGCCGAGCGCCTACTCGGCGACCGCACCGCACCGCTGTGCGTCATACCGCATCCAGGACACCGGACGCGGACGTTCGGTGCCGTCGCCTTCGAGTTCGCCACCCCACCGGTGGCGCGCTTCTGCCTCGGCCTACCGAACCAGCGACCCTGGTTCGAACCGGGTTGGCAAACGCCACCTCAGTACGCCGAGTCTTCCGCATAGAGACCGAGCACCACACTTTCGCTGTGATCGGCCCCGGTGATGCCCTACCTGCGGTGCCGACCGCTGTAGGCGCACAACGTTCCCCACGCTAGGGCGAATCCGGCGACTTTGGCCTTGGTCGCGGGGTCGGGAAGGGCGATTCCGAAGACCGCGGCATCACCGAGGTCCGAGGCGACCCGGACCAGGACGGCGCCGCGCAGAGCCGCTCCGGATGGCGCCAGGGCGAGGAGAAGTCCGCTTGCCGCATCCCGCACCCCTACCGCCCGGATGACGGTAGCGACCTCGGGTGAAACACCGCCGTCGGCGCGGGTGAGTTTGCAGGGCTTCGCGAGAATGCGGGGCGAGACGATGATGGCGGTGCTGTACGCGGCGGTCAGGACACCCAATACTCGTGGAAGAGCACGCGCGGCGGAAGTCGAGGGCATAACGCCCGTGTACCCCGATCTCGTTGGCGGACACGCCACCTCCACGGACGATCGTCACGAGAGCGCGCCCCACGCCTGTTCCACGTCCCGAACCTGACAACATCTGTCCCAATGCAGGACGGCTTCACGACCGGTCGTCGCGTCCGAGCACCGACAGACCCGAGCCGCGTTTGCCCGGCACGCCGCCGGGGGAAGCTGCCGGGAAGGGCACTTACGTCTTCGGACAGACGAGGGAACGGGTCGATGAACGCTTTCACCACCGGCATTACCGCCGGCGCCGCAGGCACCACCATGCTCAACGCCGTCACCTACCTGGATATGGCCGTCCGGGGCCGCCCCGCGAGCACGGTCCCGGACGAGACCGTCGAATCCGTCGTATCCGCCCTGGGCATGGCGACCCCCGGAAGGGGTGATGCACGCGCTGCCCGCCGGTCGGCGTTCGGGGCGCTCGGCGGGATCGCCGTCGGCACCGGAATCGGCATGGCCGCCTCCCTCGTCCGTCGGGCCGGTGCCCGCCTGACTCCGACCGCGGGAACGATCGGCGTCGGCGTCGCCGCGATGGCGGCCAACCGATGTTCCTATCGCTTTGCGCGGCATCAGCGACCCGCGAACGTGGACCACCCAGGACTGGCTCAGCGACATCGTGCCGCATCTGGTTTACGGCGCCACCGTCTCTTCCGTCCTGCGACAACAGGACGCGGCCACGGACCATCGGACCACCCGATCGGCGGAACGGTCGAGCACCGTCCGGTCGGCCGTGATCGGTGTGGCGAGCGGCCTGCGCAGTTCCACCGGCGTCGCGGCGGCTCTGCTCTCGCGTACCTCGGGGTCGGCGCACCGGACCCGGCTGATCGGCGCGACCGTGGTGGTCGGCGGAGAAGTGGTCGCCGACAAGAGCCCGAACATACCGTCGCGGCTCTCCCCACCCGCGCTGACAGGGCGCCTCGCGGCCGGCGGCGTAGGCGCCGCCGCACTGGCCCGCCGCGACCGGACCGACACGGCGTCCGCACTGGTCATCGGAGCTGTCGGTGCCCTCGCCGGCTCATACGGCGGCGCGCGGTGGCGGCAGTGGGCAGGCCGGCGCATAGCGGACTGGCAGGCCGCGGTGGCCGAGGATGCCGTCGCCTTCGCGATGGCGGCGGCGGCACTCCGAGTGGCCGCGTCGTCCTAGGTTGGCGAGCGGGACGACGTCCGGCGTCGTCGTCGGGGACCACCGATTCACCCGGCCGTACGGACTCGAGGTGTGGCCGCGCCAGTCGGTGACCGATTTACCCGCGCTTCCGAGCGTGCACGTCCCACCTGACGGACACGCCACCGTCCGATCCGGTCGGTCTAACTCGCATGCGGCCGGAGATTTCGACGCCGGGTCACCCTGGCCTCGGGCGGAACCGCCGATCGTGTGGCCCCTTCCCGGGACCGGCGCAGGCTCTCGGACATCACTCGTTGCCACCACAGGTCCAACGGACTCGGATCCGGCCACTGGATCGGGTCGTCTTCCCACCCGACATCAAGGTAGCCATCGCCACGGTCGGGGCCTTCTTCGATGTGAGGCACGATCTGTACATCCTCTCGGTCAGACGCAGCACGCACTCGGTCGTCGAATGCACCGCCCGCGTTGCGCTGGTTCGACGTCGACATCCGTTACCGGCCACCTCATCGTCCCGGCGTCCGGTTACCCGAATCAGCGTTCGCCTACCCACGCCGTGACGCAGCTGGCGGCCCGCCGATGCCAGCGCGGTGGATCGGTTGGACGGGTCCGCGGTGTACCAGTACGGTCACCTCACGACGCGATCGCGGTGGCCCGGGTCCCGGGGCGCTGCGCGACTCGTGACGGCCGGTCCCGGACTGCGCGGTGGGTAACCGGTCCCCATGTCACTACCTCGCTCGTTCGCTGCTGTTCGTGCCCTGGCACGAGCAGTCGGCTCGCCCCTGCGGTGGTTCGACCGTGCGGTGCGTGTCACCGGCCCCGAACGCGCCGCGCTCGTACAGGCGATCCAGGCCACCGGCGCCGCAGTGCTCGCCTGGGTCGTCGCCTCCCGCATCTTCGACTTCTCCCAACCGTTTCTGGCGCCGTGGTCGGCGATCTTCATCGTCGAGGCCACTGTGTACCGCTCGGTGCGCTCAGCCGCCCAGCAGGTATCGGCGGTCACGGTCGCGGTGGTGCTGACGACCGCCGTCGCCGCTGTCATCCCGTGGGAGTTGCTCACCCTGACCGTGGCTGTCCTGGCGGGACTGCTGATCGGCCAGTGGCACCGGTTCGGCGAGAGCGGACCGTGGATCGGGATCACCGCGCTGTTGCTGCTGACCTCCGGGGCCATGGCGGAATCGCTGCTCGTCGAGCGACTGGTCGAGACCGTCCTGGGCGCCGGAATCGGACTCGTTATCAATGCCACAATCTTCCCTCCGGTCTACGGTGACGCCGCGCGCGGTGCGACGAGCACGCTCGCAGACGAATTGGCCTCTCTACTAGCCACTGGCCACCGCGCTACGCGCGAACGAGCCACCGCCGCAAGCCGACGCGTGGGCACGACAGGCCAAAGCTGCGATCGGGCTGGTCCGCCAGGCCGAACGCGCCGTGGAATTGAGCGCCGAGAGCCGCCGACTCAACCTCCGCCAGCGCGCTGTCCGGCTGGGTACGGGCATCGAGGACGCGGAATGGGTGTTCACCAGCCTGCGCAACGTCTGGCCCTACGTCGAGGAGATCGCGCAAGCGGTGCGTACGGTGATCGAGCACCAACGTCCCTTCGTCTATCCTGACTCGGTTTCACGGATGGGTTTCGCTGAGGTTCTCGATCGGCTCGCCGACGTGGTCCGGCTCCGCGGTGAGGGCCACAGCGGCGGACCGGAGTTCGATGCGGCAGTCGAGTCCGCTCGCACCGCTCTCGATGACCTCGACGACCGGCTCGAAGCCCCCGAAACGGTGACCTTCGGATCGGCGGCCGGGGTACTCGGCATGGTGCTACCCGCCAGGCACGCCCTACGCGAACTCACCGCGTTCTGACCCACACACCGGACTGTCCGGTCAGCACTCGCGAGAACGTCCTACCGGTACGACGAACCCCCGTGCCGGGCCCCTGCGTGGTTGACAACCGTGGTCTGTGTGGCGCTCTGGGGCTGGCGGTTCGCAACCGCGGGCCAGTGACTGCACGGTGTGGCAATTCGGGCTTCGGATCATTTCGGTCGCCGGGCCGAGGCGCCACTCCATTCCCACCGCCGGGACCGACGACTCACCCGCAGACCGATCTGAGCGGTGGTGCGCTGCAGTGAGGCCGACCCTCCAGTGTGGTGGTGACGGTGCGTTGTGAGCAGCAGGTGGCCGAACGGGGCTCGGGCTGCCTCCGGCAGCAGCGCGGTCCCGGTGATCGCGGTCCCGGTGATCGCGACGCCGCGGAGTTTGGTGTCGTCTGTGGTGATCGCCAGGTAAGGATGCAGAAAGGCACGATCGACTGGGGCACTACTCGAAGGCCCGAAGACGGCGCAAGTAGAGTGCGGTCCCCGCTGTGACAGGTGGGCGCTGATGCTCTCTGATGGCATCGTCACGGTGAGGCCGGCGCGTGATTCCGCACCGACAGGCTCGACAGGTCGGGCGCGATCCAATGGTTGTCCTGGCGTTCGAGCGGGATGGTCATGACGACAATCGGGGCTTCCATCGGGAAGGGCCCGAGGATGCGCGGGACGCGTTCCCCGCTTCCGGTGGGGTGCCAGGTGACGCCGATTCCGGCGTCGGTCAGCGCCCGTTCGTCAAGCACGACCAAAAGCAGAGGCAGTGTGAGGTGTCCGTAGATCCGGTCGAGAACGCCCGGTAGGCGGGCGCGAGTAGTGGCATGGATGTGACCGGTGTCGTCGAATGGGGTGGCGAGGGTGGAGACGTCATACTCGCCGAAGCGGAGGCATCCTTCCCAGTCGTCGGCCAGCGCTACATGCATGATTCGTTGTTCACCCATCAGATAGCTCCTCTCGCGATCGGGATGTGTTGCTCTTGGGGGCGCAGCCTTGTCGATGTGGCGGGCGGCGGGGATCGTGGATGCGATCAGCTGGCCAGCACTTGTGGCGCGAGAACCTTCAGATGGGCATTGGCCCAGCGAAGTTGCCTCAGGGTCTGCGGATGGCATCGCCTGCTCATGGTCGACAAGACGGCATCCCGTGTCGCCTGGGCGCCCTGGGCGAGCAGCTCCCAGTCCAGCGACACCCCCGCGGCCACCCGGTGCAGGTGTCGCAGATCCATCAACAGCATCAACCCCGGCTCGGGCCGCCGGCCCAGCAGGTCGCTGAGCTTCTCCTGCACCTGTGCGGTTCTCCCCTCGGTGCGTGGTTCGTCGTTCAGATCGAGTCCATAGGCGCGACCGACCTGTGCGAGTTCCCGCACGTGAGATTGTGACCACACTGCGAGATCGCGGGCGACGTGGTGGATTTCGTGGTCTGCCTTGTGCCGAGAGGACAGACTCGTCAGGTCGAGGGCGAGCTTGCGTTCGGATCGGTGGAGTTCTCTGATGGCAAGTCCGAGTTTCATTGGTCGACTCCGATCGCGGGTGTCTCGGTGACCATCGCTGCGGCGCCTCCGGTGGTGGTGGCGATGCCGTGACCGAGTGGGGCGGAGGCCGTCGTCGTCGGGGCCGGAGCGGGCCCGGGTCCAGCGCCGACGCGGGCGACTGCCGCGGCGGCAGTCTTGAAGATCGGCTGTTTCGACGCCGGATCCCAGTCGGTGACGGTCAGTTCATTGGCTGCTCGGTCGAGTTGTGGATTGCCGGCGTCCCAGTATCCGTAATGGAACGGAACGAACAGCACGCCGCAGCGGATACCGGTGACCCGGGCCTGCGCGTGCAGTGTCCCCCGCGGCGAGGAGATCGCAACCACGTCGCCTTCCTCGACGCCGTAGACCTGCGCATCCGATGCGGATATCTCCACCCACACCTGGGGTGCGGCCGCGTTCAGCTGCGGGGCACGAGCGGTCTTGGTGCGGGTGTGGAAGTGGTAGAGCGTGCGTCCGGTGATCAGGGAGAACGGATACTCGTCGTCCGGTACCTCGTGCGGCGGCAGGTATTCGGCGGCCTTGATGATCGCTTTCGCGTCCGGGTTCAGGGCTCGGTACTCGGTGGGCTCGAGCGGGGCTCCGGTGACCAGGTCCTTGCCGTAGGACTCGCAGTAATCGGGTGCGGAGAAGAAGTGGCCGTCGATGTAGAGACGTTCGACGCCGCCGGGGTGGTCGGCATTGCAGGGCCACTGGATGCCGGAGTCGCCGCGCAGGTTGTCGTAGCTGATGCCGGAGTAATCGCAGGGCCGTCCGGTCGAGCACTTCTTCCATGCCTCGAACGCCGATTCCGCATCGTTCCAGGCCGGCAGCGGGTTCCCGTCCTTGTCCCGAAAGTCCATCCGGCGCGCAAAGTCGAGGAAGATGTCGAGGTCGGGGCGCGCGGCACCGGGTGGGTCGACGGCCTTGTCGGACAGGTGCACGGTGCGATCGGCGTTGGTGAACGTGCCGGTCTTCTCCCCCCACATCGCGGCAGGCAGGACGACGTCGGCGAGTTCGGTTGTTTCCGTTCGGAACACGTCCTGCACGACGAGGAACAATCGATCCTGCGTCAGGATCGAACGGATCCTGGCGAGTTCGGGCATGGAGACGGCAGGGTTGGTTGCGCTGACCCACAACATTTTCAGCGTGCCCTGCTCGGCGTAGCGGAACATCTGCATCGCATGTGTCGGCGGTCCATAGTGCGGAATCTTGTCGGCCTCGATATTCCACAGGTCGGCCAGTTCGGCGATGTGGGTGTCGTTGGCCCAGTTGCGGAAACCGGCGAGGTCGCCGTCCGCGCCACATTCTCGCGTGTTCTGCGCGGTGGGCTGGCCGTTCATCTGCAGGACCCCGCAGCCGGGCCGCCCGAGCATCCCGCGGATCAGATGCAGGTTGTTGACCTGCACCGCGGCGGCGGTGGCCTGGTGAGACTGGTAGAACCCCTGCAACACCGTCGACAGCAGGTGGTCGGTGGTACCGATCAACTGGGCGGCGGCGCGGAGGTCGTCGACGGGTATGTCGCAGATCGCGGCTGCCCGCTGCGGGGAGTACGCAGCCACCTGTTGCCGTAATTCGTCGAATCCCACCGTGTGCCGCTCGAGATACGCATCGTCGATCCAGTCACGGGAAATGATCTCGTTCAGCAGGCCGTTCATCAGGGCGACGTTCGTGCCCGGTAGTGGAGCGAGGTGGATGGTGGCGTGTTCGGCGACCGGGGTCGGCCGTGGATCGACACACACGAGCGCCGGCGGGTTCGGACCCGCGAGCCGATCCAGCATGCGCGACCACAGCACCGTCTGGGTTTCGGCGACGTTGTGGCCGAACAATGCGATCACCTCGGCGTGATCGACGTCCGCGTAGGACCCCGGTTGGCCGTCGCAGCCGAAGGACTCCTTCAACGCCTCGGCCGCGGTCGCGGTACACAGCCGGGTGTTTCCGTCGACATGATTGGTGCCGATCGCTCCGTGCGCGATCACCCCGAGGGTGTAGTACTCCTCGAGGAACAACTGGCCCGAGGTGTAGAAGCCGATCGCACTCGGGCCCTGTTCATCGAGCAAGACCCTGGTGCGCGCGACGATCCGATCCATAGCGGTGTCCCAGTCGGTCTCCACCAGTTCGCCGTTCCGGCGGATGAGCGGTGCGGTGAGCCGGTCCCGGGAGGCGCCTGCCTGCCAGCCGAACAGGTCCTTCGGGCCGAGCCTCCCCCGGTTGACCCGATCGGTGCCGCGGCCGCGGACTCCGACGATCCGGTCGTCCTTGACCGCGATATCGAGGGCGTCGCCGTTGGAATGGAGAATCGACGCCGACCGCACCCACCGATCCACCGACGCCGGGTCGATCCCGTCGGCGAGATACTGATCCACCCTCCGCGGCCAGCGCTGCCCCGGTTCGTACGGGGTGCGTGTTCCCCACGGTGCGGCGATCCGGTCATGCGAAGCAGTCATCAGCGGCTCCGTTCTCTTCTCGGGATCGATCACTACGCATCGATGGATCGGGACCATCCCGTCGGCCTTTCGGACGTGTGCGTGGTGGTGGGTGGCTGCGGCGGTCCCCCTCTCTCATCGAACGCGCAATGGTTGCGGTTGCGCAAGGGTTGGGGGCAGGATTTGAGTATGAGCGCGGCGCGGGGACAGCAGACCGAGGCGGGCCAACGGTTCACCGAGCAGGTGGAAGCGGTGCTGTGGGCCTCGCGCGCACTGGTGGGCATTGCGGCTGCCTCGGTCGCCGAGGTCGAAGATGTCGTCACGGTGCCGCACCTGCGGATCCTGGTGATGGTCGACACCCGTGGGCCGCTGAATCTGGGGGCGGTCGCCGACGCGCTGGGAGTCAATCCGTCCAATGCCTCGCGGGCGGTCGACCGGCTGATCAAGGCCGGGTTGCTGGATCGGCGCGATGCGCCCGAAGATCGGCGGAATCTGAATCTGACGCTCACCGCCGCCGGCCAGGACCTGGTCAATCGGGTCAGCACGCACCGGCGGGAGGCGATTTCGGGGGTCCTCGAGCGGATGACGCCCGAGGACCGCGATGCGTTGGCGTCGGCGTTGCGCCGGTTCGCCGCGGCCGCGGGTGAACCGATCGACGGTGATGTTCTCACGTTGTTGTGGCCGCCGGACCACTGAGCTGCCGGTCGGGACGGGTGCGAGCGGACGCCAGTCCGGCAGCAGCGAAACCACTGGCGCACAGCACTTCCGACACCGCCGGTCGGCGGCGGCGCCGATCGACGGCCGCGATGATCATGCTGGCCGCGTGCGCGGCGTCGACACCGGCGCCGAGTCGCAGCACCGCCGGTGTGGGCATGGCGACGGTGACTGTGGCCTGCAGCAGATGCCGGGCGCCGAGCAGGCGCACCACCGTCTGCTCGCGGCGGCGCAGAGGTTGCCCGAGCAGGTGGGTGGGAACCAGGTCCGGAGCGCTGAGCTGCAGCAGTCCGTAACCGATTCGGATCAACACAAGAGTACGGGGAGTCATCGTCGCCGCCGGGCGGTGAGGGCGGTGGCCGCGCCGGCGGCGAGCAGACCGGCTGCGGCGCCGAGTATTCCGTGATGGTGGGAGGCCCACAGTTGCCCGCTGCGCGCGTGGGCTTGCTCGTCGAAGATGCCGTGGGCGCCGAAGTCGTGGCCGTCGGTGTCGTCGGCGGGCTGCCACAGATTCGCCGGCTGGTGCGGGTCTCGCGGTTGGTTGGTTTGTTGGGAGGAGAAGCCGGTGGCGGCGAGGTACCGGTCGAGCAGACCCGGTGCGATCGCGTTGGCGGCGAGGGTGGCGGCGGTGCTGGCCCCGACCCAGTATTCGCGGCGGTTCGGGTGCTCGGCGGCGTAGAGGACGGCGCGGGCGGCGACCTCGGGTTGGAAGATCGGCGGTACCGGCTGGGCGTGGCGGGGCAGCCGGGAGAGCACCCACGAAAACTGCGGGGTGTTGACCGCGGGCATCTGCACCATCGTCACCCGGATACCGGATTTGTCGTGCAGCAGCTCGCAGCGCAGGGCTTCGTGGAATCCCTGGATGGCGTGTTTGGCGCCGCAGTAGGCGCTTTGGAGTGGGATGCCGCGGTAGGCGAGGGCGGAGCCGACCTGGACGATCGTGCCGGTATCCCGGGGCCGCATGCGGCGCAGTGCGGCCATGGTGGCGTAGACGTAGCCGAGGTAGCTGACCTCGGTGACCCGCCGGTATTCAGCCGCGGTGATGTCGGTGAACGGGGCGAAGACGGAGGTGAAGGCGTCGTTGACCCAGATGTCGATCGGGCCGAGGGTGTTTTCGACGAGGTCGGCGGCGGCCTCGACCTGGTCGGGGTCGGCGACGTCGGTGGGCACGGCGAGGGCGATCGCCCCGGCATCCTCCACCTCCCGAACGGCTGCGTCGAGGCCCTTCTTGCCGCGGGCGATCAGGGCGACCTGGTCGTGGCGGGCGGCGAACGCGCGGGCGACGGCGCGGCCGATGCCACCGGAGGCGCCGGTGATCACGACGACACGTCCGGATTCCGTGGTACTCATGAGGTTCTCGGTTCCTTTCAGAGGTGGCGGGTCAGCGCTCGGGTGGCCACGGCCGGGCGAGGCGGTGCGCGGATTCGAACAGCAGGGCGTGGACGAACGCCTGCGGGAGGTTGCCCCGGAGCTGGTGTTCGACGACGTCGAATTCCTCGGTGAACAGGGCCGGGGATCCGCAGGCGGCGCGGTTGCGTTCGAACCAACGCACCGCGTCGACGTGACGACCCTGTTGGTGTTCGGCCAGGGCCATGTGGAAGCCGCAGAGCAGGAAGGCGCCCTCGGCGTCGGCGAGCGGGCGCTCGTCTTGCCGGAACCGGTAGACGTGGCCGTCGCGGCCGAGTTCGGTGCGGATGGCGTCGAGGGTGAGCCTGGTGCGGGGGTCGTGGGCCGGGACGGCGCCGCGGATCGCCGGCAGCAGCAAGGCGGCGTCGACGCGGTCGTCGTCGGGGGCGCGTTGCCAGCGTCCGGTGGGGTGCAGGGACCGGGTGGTGGTGTCGGTGACGAGGGTGTCGGCGAGGGCCGTCCAGTGCGCGGCCTGCGCGGTGGGGGCGATATTGCCGATGGCGCGCAGCCCGGCCGCGCAGATCAGCCGCGAGTGCGCCCAGGCGTTGTTATCGAGTTCCCAGATGCCGGCGTCCGGTTCGCTCCAGCGCTTTTCGATGGCGGCCGCGGCGATCTCCACGGCGTGCCAGTGCTCACGGTCGAGATGTCCGTGCCGATCCGCGGCCGCGAAGAGCAGCAGCGCCTCCCCGAAGGCGTCGAGTTGGAATTGGTCGTTGACCCAATTCCCGATGCGAGTGTCGGCCCCGGGATAGCCTGGCAGGTCGAGGATCTGCTCGTCGGGAACGCGGCCGCCGCCGACGGTGTAGGCGGGTTTGAGGGTGGGACCGTCGGCGAGCAGGTGGTCGCTGACGAATCCGACGGCCTCGTCGAGCAGCGGATGGGGACCGGCTGCGGCGACGGCCTGCCCGGCGTAGCACTGATCCCGGATCCAGCAGTACCGGTAGTCGTAGTTGCGGCCCTGCTCGGCGCGCTCGGGCAGCGCGGTCGTGGCGGCGGCGACCATGCCGCCGGTGCTGCTGGTCAGCCCGCGCAACACCGCGTACGCGTGCCGGGCGTCGCGGTCCGCTACGGATCCCTCGATCGGCGGGACCGCCTGGTGCCAGGCGTGTTCGGTGCGATCCCACAACCGGTCCGGGTCCGGCACCGTGTCCGGGAGGGGGCGGTCGCCGAGTTCGAGGACCAGATCGAGGTGACCACCAGCGGGGATGTCGAGGACCATCTCGAGCCGTCCGTTGCGGTGATGCGCCGCCGGCGCCCCGGACCAGCGCAGCTGCAGGGCCCCGGCGTGCAGGGTCCGGATCCCGTGCTGGTGGCCGGTCTGCTGCATCGGGTGTGCGCCGAAGTCGGCGGACACGTCGAGTCCGACGGTGACCTGCGCGTCACCGTCGACGGCCACGACGCGGCGCAACAGGACCGCAGTGTGCGGATCGGCGGGGAAGGCGAGCGCCTCGCGACATTCGATGATGCCGGTGGTGGTGACCCACCGGCTGCGCCAGATCAGCGTGCCGTACTCGTAGTAACCGCCCCAGGTGAACCTCTGAGATGTCGGGGCGAGGGCGTAGACGCCGGGTCCGCCGAGCAGCACCGAGAACACCGCCCCGTCGTGCCAGGCCGGGACGCACAGCCAGGAAATGTCGCCGCGCGGGCCGATCAGGGCGCCGCGCTCACCGTCGGCGATCAGCGCATACTCCCGCAGCACGTGCGGGGGAAAGAGCGCACCGGCACCACGTGTGGGCACTGCCACCTTCTCTCAGCATCGCAATTTTTGCGCCTTCGCAAACAACTGACGGTCCATCGAGTTCCCGGTGACCGGACGCTCAAACCCTGAAGGTGAGATTGATCAGGAAATTCTCAGAATTCGGGGCCGCGTGGAGGAGATCGCCAGAATGAGCGGATCTTTCCCTCACCCCTTGCGCTACCGCAACCTTTGCGCGTAGAGATGGAAGGAGACCGTCCGCTGAATTTTTCGGGTACTCGTGTGCCGAACCCGCACGCTTTCCTTTTCGCCGTCCCGGCAGCCCTTGAGGCCACGACGTTCACCGGCCGGCACGCACCCCATCTGCGAGGAGGACTCGATGGCCAGTCAGAACGTCGCCGACTACCTACTCGAGCGATTGCGCGCGTGGGGGATTGAGCATGTCTTCGGGTACGCCGGGGACGGGATCAACGCCGTCCTCGCCGCCTGGGGACGTGCCGATAATCAGCCCCGGTTCATCCAGGCCCGGCACGAGGAGATGAGTGCGTTCGAGGCGACCGGATACGCGAAATTCAGCGGCCGGGTCGGGGTGTGCATCGCCACCTCCGGCCCCGGCGCGGTGCATCTGCTCAACGGTCTCTACGACGCCAAACTCGACCACGTGCCCGTCGTGGCGATCGTCGGGCAGACCAACCGCACCGCCATGGGCGGCTCCTACCAGCAGGAGGTCGACCTGCTCAGTCTCTACAAGGATGTCGCCGGCGACTACGTGCAGATGGTCACCGTCCCCGAACAGCTGCCCAACGTCCTCGACCGCGCCATCCGGGTCGCACTGACCCAGCGGGCGCCGACCGCCCTGATCATCCCGGCCGACGTGCAGGAACTCGACTACTCGCCGCCCACCCACGAATTCAAGATGGTGCCCTCGAGCGTCGGGATCGACTGGCCCACCACCGCACCGGACGGCCAGGCCGTCCTGCGGGCCGCGGACATCCTCAACGCCGGGAGCAAGGTGGCCCTGTTGGTCGGGCAGGGGGCGCGCGGCGCCCATGCGGAGATCGCTCAGGTCGCCGACCTGCTCGGTGCCGGCGCCGCCAAAGCCCTCCTGGGCAAGGACGTGCTCTCCGACGAGCTGCCCTGGGTGACGGGGTCGATCGGGTTGCTCGGTACCCGCCCCAGCTACGAGATGATGACCGGCTGCGACACCCTCCTGACCATCGGATCCAGCTTTCCGTACACCCAGTTCCTGCCCGGCCTCGACCAGGCCCGCGGGGTGCAGATCGACATCGACGGCCGCATGATCGGCATGCGGTACCCGTACGAGGTCAACCTGGTCGCCGACGCCCGAACCGCGCTGGACGCCCTGATTCCCCACCTCAAACGGAAACAGGACCGGTCCTGGCGGGAAGAGATCGAAACCGGCGTCGCCCGCTGGTGGGAGACGATGGCCATGGAAGCAGACGTCGCCGCCGACCCGGTCAACCCGCTGAAGTTGTTCGCCGAGCTGTCCCCCCGCCTGCCCGAGGATGTGATCGTCACCGCCGACTCCGGATCCTCCGCGAACTGGTACGCCCGCCACCTCAAATTCCGCCCCGGGATGCGCGGATCGTTGTCGGGCACCCTGGCCACGATGGGCCCCGGCGTGCCGTACGGGATCGGCGCGAAATTCGCGCACCCGGACCGCCCGGTGGTCGTGTTCGCGGGCGACGGGGCGATGCAGATGAACGGGCTCGCCGAGCTGATCACCGTCAAACGGTACTGGCAACAGTGGGCCGATCCCCGGCTGATCGTCGCCATCTTGCACAACAACGACCTCAACCAGGTCACCTGGGAAATGCGGGCGATGTCCGGAGCACCGAAATTCACTGAGTCGCAGACACTTCCGGACGTCGACTACGCCGCATTCGCCGCCGGCCTGGGGCTGCACGCGCTCACCCTCACCGACCCGGGCGAGATCGCCGGAGCCTGGGAGAAGGCACTGGCGGCGGACCGGCCCACCGTCCTCGACGTGCACACCGACCCGAACATTCCACCCATCCCCCCGCACGCGACGTGGGAGCAATTCACGTCCGCCACCGCCGCCGTGCTCAAAGGCGACGAGAACAGCTGGGACTTCATCAAGGAAGGGCTCAAGACCAAAGCCCAGGAATTCCTGCCGCACCGAAACGGGTGAACATGCTCGACGTCCCCCTCCGCGAGGTGAGTACCGCGGTGTACACCTTCCCCACCGACGCCCCCGAGGCCGACGGCACCCTCGCCTGGGACTCGACCACCATGGTCCTCGTCCACGTCACCGCTGCCGACCGGACCGGGATCGGATGGACCTACGCACCGCCCGCCAGCGCCGACGTCATCACCGGCATCCTGGCCGAACAGGTTCGCGGCCGCAGCGTCCTCGACATCCCCGGAAGCTACCAGGCCATGGCCCGTGCCGTCCGCAACGCCGGCCGACCGGGGATCGCCGCCTGCGCGATCTCCGCCGTCGACGTCGCCCTGTGGGACCTCAAGGCCCGCATCCTGGACCTGCCGCTGCACCGGCTGCTCGGCGCCGTCCACGACCGGGTACCGGTGTATGGGTCCGGCGGGTTCACCACCTACGACACCGACCAGCTCACCGCACAACTCGAGCACTGGGTCGACACACAAGACATCGGGCGGGTGAAGATCAAGATCGGGCAGTCCTGGGGAACCGACGACAAACGCGACCTCGCCCGGATCGAGCAGGCCCGCACCGTGATCGGTGACGACACCGAACTGTATGTCGACGCCAACGGCGCCTACCAGCGCAAACAAGCCATCCGCGTCCTCGCCCAGGCCGACGACTTCGACGTGGTCTGGTTCGAGGAACCCGTCTCGTCGGACGACCTGGACGGATTGCGGCAGATCCGCGACACCGTCACCGCCGACGTCGCCGCCGGCGAATACGGGTACACCCTGACCTACTTCGAGCGGATGTGCGCCGCCGGCGCGGTCGACTGCCTGCAGGCCGATGTGTCCCGCTGCGGCGGCATCACCGCCTTCGGGCAGGTCGCCGCCGTCGCCGCCGCCCATCACCTGCAACTGTCCGGACACTGCGCCCCGCACCTGCACGCCCACGTCGCGGCCGCCACCACGAACCTGCGCCACCTCGAATGGTTCCACGACCACGTCCGGATCGAAGCGATGTGTTTCGACGGCGTCCTCGACCCCACCGGGGGCTCGATCCGACCCGACCCCGACGCACCCGGGCACGGCCTGACCGTGCACACACAAGACATCGAACCCTACCGGGTCGCCTGAACAGCATGGGCACGACCGACCGGACCACGCCCGACCGGACAATGTTGAGGAGCTTCCCGTGAACGAGTCCACCGCCACCGGAACGCGGCCGATGATGCTGTTCGACGCTCTCGAACAACGCCTGCGTGAGACGGTCGCGGGTGAGGTGCGGTTCGACCCCGGTTCGCGGGCCGCGTATTCCACCGACGCCTCCAACTACCGGCAGGTCCCGATCGGCGTGGTCATCCCCCGGACCCCGGACGCCGCCGAAGCCGCGATCGCGGTGTGCCACGAGCACGACGTGCCGGTCCTCTCCCGCGGCGGGGCGACCAGCCTGGCCGGGCAGTGCTGCAACACCGCGGCGGTGATCGACTGGACCAAGTACTGCACCCGGATCGAATCATTGGACATCGACGACGGCATCCTGGTGGTGCAACCCGGCATCGCCCTCGACCGCCTCAACGACCACCTCGCGAAGTGGGGATGGATGGTCGGCCCGAAACCGTCCACCCACGTCTCCTGCACCATCGGCGGGATGATCGGCAACAACTCCTGCGGCTCCACCGCGCAGGCCTACGGCAAGATGGCCGACTCGGTCCGTCGCCTGGAAATCCTCACCTACGACGGACACCGGATGTGGGTGGGCCCCACCACCGCGGAGGAGCTGGACCGCAACATCAATGCCGGCGGCCGGGCCGCCGAAATCTACCGAGGACTACGACAGCTGCGCGAGAGCTACGCCGACGACGTCCGGGCGCAGTATCCGGAGATCCCCCGGCGAGTCTCCGGGTACAACCTCGACCAGTTGTTGCCCGAGAACAACTTTCATGTCGCCCGCCTCCTCGTCGGCTCCGAGAGCACCCTGGTCACCGTGCTGCGGGCGGAACTGTCCCTGGTGCGGGTGCCGGCCGCGAACTCGTTGGTTCTGCTCGGATTCGACAACATCTGCGCCGCTGCCGACGCCGTCCCGAAGGTCCTCGACCACACCCCCGCCGCCCTCGAAGGGATCGACCACCGCCTGGTGCAGCTCGAGCACAGCCAGCACCTCGCCGCCGCGGCACTGCGGGAACTGCCCGACGGCACCGCCTGGCTGATGGTGCAATTCACCGGGGACAGCAAAGACGACGCCGACCGCAAGGCCCAGGACATGGTCGACGACCTGCACCCGGTGACACCGCACGCGAAGATCCTCGACGACCCCGACCACGAGAAGCAGGTGTGGGCCGCCCGCGAGGCCGGCCTGGGCGCCACCGCCTACCCACCGAACGAACCGGAAACCCACGAGGGCTGGGAGGACGCCGCCGTCCCCCCGGACCGGCTGGGCGACTACCTGGGCGACTTCCGGGCACTGCTCGACCGATACGGTTATGGAACCGCCTCCCTGTACGGGCATTTCGGGCACGGCTGCGTCCACACCCGCATCCCGTTCGACCTGCGCACCGCCGAAGGCATCGCGAAGTACCGGTCCTTCGCCACCGAGTCCGCCCACCTGGTCGTCGACTACGGCGGCTCCCTGTCCGGCGAGCACGGCGACGGCCAATCCCGCGCCGAGCTGCTGCCGATCATGTTCGGCGACCGCCTGGTCACCGCGTTCGAGACCCTCAAATCGGTGTTCGACCCGCACAACCGGATGAACCCCGGCAAGATCGTCCACCCCCACCGCCTCGACGAGAACCTGCGGCAGGGTGTGCACTATCTGCCGCTCGAACCCGCCACCCACTTCGCCTATCCCGACGATCAGCACCGGTTCAGCCGCGCCGCCGCCCGCTGCGTCGGCGTCGGCAAATGCCGAGGACACGAATCCGGGGTGATGTGCCCGTCCTACCGGGCCACCGGCGAGGAAGAACACTCCACCCGCGGCCGCGCGCGGCTGCTGTTCGAGATGCTCCAAGGCGACGTCATCACCGACGGCTGGAGATCGACCGCCGTCCGCGACGCCCTCGACCTCTGCCTGGCCTGCAAAGGGTGCCTGTCCGACTGCCCGGTGAACGTCGACATGGCCACCTACAAGGCCGAATTCCTCTCCCACCACTACCGTCACCGACTGCGGCCACCGGCGCACTACGCGATGGGCTGGATCCCGCTGTGGGCGCGCCTGGCCGCCGCCGCCCCGGCGCTGGTCAACACCCTCACCCACACTCCTGCACTGGCGGCCGTGATCAAGACCGCCGGCGGCGTCGACCGGCGCCGCCCCTTCCCCCGATTCGCCCGGAGGCGATTCACCGACTGGTGGACCGATCGTCCACCCCACACCGATCCCGGGGAACGGGGACCGGTGCTGCTGTGGCCGGACACCTTCACCAACAACTTCGACCCCCACATCGCCGTCGACGCGGTCACCGTGCTCGAGGCCGCCGGCTTCACCGTCGAGGTCCCCGACCGGACCGTGTGCTGCGGGCTGACCTGGATCTCCACCGGCCAACTCGCCACCGCGCAGAAGGTGCTGGCCCGCACCCTGAAGGTGCTGACGCCGGCGCTGCGGACCGGCACCCCGGTGGTGGTCCTCGAACCGAGCTGCGCCGCCGTGTTCCGCTCCGACCTGCCGAACCTGCTGCACGGCAACGAGGACGCCCGGCGCCTGGCCGCCCAGACCTACACCCTCGGGGAACTCCTGCAGCACCAGGCCCCCGACTGGCACCCCCCTCACCGCCAGGACATCTCGGCCCTCATCCAGCCGCACTGCCACCAACACGCCGTCCTGAACTACGACGCCGACGAGAAAACCCTCGAGAGCGCCGGCGTGGACACAGAAGTTCTCGACGCCGGCTGCTGCGGACTCGCCGGCAACTTCGGATTCGAACGCGGCCACTACGACGTCTCCGTCGCCTGCGCCGAGGACACATTGTTGCCCGCGCTCCGCGCGGCCGATCCCACCACACTGGTGCTGGCCGACGGGTTCAGTTGCCGCACTCAGATCCGCGACCTCACCGCCGACGCCGCGCCGCTGCATGCCGCGCAGGTCCTCGCCGCCCAGGTTCGCGGCACCCCCCTCGCCGCAGACCCGGCAGCACGTCCGCCGCGGCGAACCTCCCTCGCCCGCCGCTCCGCAGACGCCGAGAGGTGATCAGCATGGCCCCGCCCGTACATGATGCGGTGATCGTCGGCTCCGGGCCGAACGGGCTCGCGGCCGCGGTCATCCTCGCCCGCGCCGGCCTGCACGTCCTCGTCCTGGAAGACCAACCGTCGCCCGGCGGGGGATGCCGCACCGAGGAACGGGCCCTCGCCGGAGCCCCACTGGCCCACGATGTGTGCTCGGCGGTGCACCCGATGGCCGCCGCGTCCCCGTTCTTCACCGCCTTCGACCTCGCGGCCCGCGGGGTGCGGTTGCTCCGTCCCGACATCGCCTACGCCCACCCGCTCGACCAACACCCCACCGGGCTCGCCTACACCGACCTGACCCGCACCCTCGACTACCTCCGCGAACACGCAGGGATCGCCGACACCCGCGCCTACCGGGAACTGCTCGAACCCCTGATCGACGCGTTCACCACCGTCACGGCACTGTGCTTGTCCGATATGCGGTCACTGCCCCCGACTGCCCGGTCCCTGACCGGGCTGTCCACCGCAGCCGGGCTGGGTTTGCGGATCCTCGAGCAAGGCACCCCCGCCTGGAACCGCCGGTTCATCGGCGAGGTCACCGCGGCGATGCTCACCGGCGTCGGCGGACACGCCAGCGCCACCCTCCCGTCGATGGGACCGGCCGCCACCATGCTGTTGCTGGCGTCGGCGGCGCACACGGTCGGGTGGCCGATCCCCGAAGGCGGCAGCGGCGCCATAACCGCTGCGCTGCTCGCGGATCTGATCGACCACGGCGGCGACATCGCCTGCTACCGAGGCATCTTCGACCGTCGCCTCCTCCCGCCGGCACGGGTGTATCTGTTCGACACCTCGCCCTGGATGCTCGAGCAGATCTACCGGGTTCCGCTCGGCGCCCGCTACCGGCAGCAGATCTACCGTTTCCCGCCCGGGAACGGGGTCGCCAAGGTCGACTTCGTCCTGTCCGCTCCCGTGCCGTGGCAGGACCCGAACATCGCCGCCGCCGGCACCGTGCACTGCGGCGGTACCCGCACCGAGATCGCCGCCGCCGCCGCCGACATCGCCGCCGGGCGCCACCCGGCGCGCCCCCTGGTGCTGGTCGCCCAGCCCGCCATGGTCGATCCCTCCCGGCGCAGCGCCGACGGACTCGACCCGTTGTGGACCTACACCCACGTCCCCAACGGGTCCGATCAGGACGTGACCGAGACGATCACCGCGCAGATCGAACGGTTCGCCCCCGGCTTCCGCGAAATCGTCCTCGCCGCCCGCTGCACCCCCGCCGCACACCTGGGCGATCACGACGTCAATTACCGCGGCGGCGACATCGCTGCCGGAGCGCTCAGTATGTACCGGATGCTCGCCCGCCCCGCCCCCCGCTGGAACCCCTACGCCACACCCATCGACAACGTCTATCTCTGCTCCGCCTCCACCCCACCCGGCCCGAGCGTGCACGGCATGTGCGGCTACCACGCCGCCCGCCGCGTTCTGCGCACCCACTTCGGCATCCGCACCCTTCCCTACCTCGGCCCCGAACCCCTTCGGCACGGCCGCCCGCACCCGCGACTGGAGCCCCACTCATGACTGCCCTGCATCTGACCACCGACCACGAGCAAATCCGGTGCTGGGTACAAACGAATCATGGTGCCCCCGCCCGCATCCCCTCCGAACCCGGTACCGCCGGCGACACGTTGTGCCTCGACTTCCTCGGACTCACCGCCCGCGACGTCGACCACCTCACCTGGCACGACTGGTTCACCCTCTTCGACAACCAACACCTTGCCCTGAGCTACACCACCACCGAACCCCACGTCCGGCCGCGATGGGAACTGGTCCACCGCGGTCGCGCTACCCCGTAACAGGCACACCCCCAGGATCGGGTGGTCGCCGAGAAGATCGCGTCGAACGGCAACTGCCCGCCACGAACAGTCGCCGTCGCATTGTGGCGATGCCGCCGGACCAGGCATCGGCTTCCTACGAGCCCCGTCTGTACAAAATACGAAACTTTCGTACTTCTTCCTACCCTGATGTACTATTAGTACATGTCTGATGCCGCTGCTTTCAGCATCTCCGATGCACGCACCCACCTGGCAGCGATCATCGATCGCGCTCGGACCGACCACCAGCCCGTCTACGTCGCTCGCCGCGGACGTCGGGTAGCGGCTGTTATCGATGCCGACGACCTCGATCACCTCCTCGAGCTGGCAGAGGACATGGCCGACATTCGCGCCGCCGAGCAGGCGCGCGCCGAGATGCAGTCGACCGGAGAGACGCCGATACCGTGGGATGAGGTCAAGGCCGATCTCGGCCTCGCATGATCTACGAGGTCTCCCTGACTCCTGCCGCAGCACGGCAGTTACGCAAGTTCGATCCGCAGGCGCGCCGACGAGTGCAAGCGGCCATCGAATTGCTTGCCACCGAGCCGCGGCCGCCGGCAGCGACGCGCCTGGTCGGTGGCAATGGGGAGTGGCGCGTGCGCACCGGTGACTACCGAATCGTCTATGAGATCGTGGACGACCGGCTCTTGGTGCTCGTCTTGACCGTCGGGCATCGTCGTGAGATCTACCAACGACACTGAAACGACGTCGAGCCAATCCCACCGTGTTGGTAGCGGATCCGCTTTTCGCCACGAGCGCAGACCCTTGCGGGCGTGCGCGCCGGCACCGATCTCGTCTCGATGCAGGTTCGCGTGTGGACTCCAGCTGGAGGTCCACCGTGCCGACGTACGCTGAGCCGCATGACCTTCGCCAACGCTGGAACATTAGGTGCCCTGCCGGGAAAGCGCGACGCACTGGTGGCACACCTGACGCGGCGCAGTGATCTGCTCGAGCAGATCGGGTGCCTGTGGTACGAGGTGGGAGTGAACGATGATGAGCCGGACACGGTGTTCGTGGTGGAGCTATGGGAAAGCGCCGCAGCGCACCAATCCTCACTCGCACTCCCCGAAGTTCAGGCGTCGATCGCGGCGGCCCGCCCGCTACTGTCCGGCACCTTTGGTGGATTCCGTTTCGAGGTCATGGGATCCCCGTTGCGCGACTGAGCCGGTGGTGGTGCTCGAGCCCAGCTGCGCGGCGGTGTTCCGCGCCGATCTCCCGAACCTGCTGCAACGTCAATGAGGACGCCCACCGTCTCGCCGGCCAGACCTACACCCTCGGCGAGTTGCTGCGCGCCAAGGCCCCGACCTGGCACGCTCCGCACCAGGACGGAGTGTCGGCACAGGTCCAACCGCACTGCCACCAGCACGCGGTGCTGCACTACGGCGCCGACCGCACGGTCCGTGCCGATGCAGGAGTGGACGCCACCGTCCTCGATACCGGTTGCTGCGGGCTGGCCGGAAACTTCGGATTCGAACGCGGGCACTACGACATCTCCGTCGCCTGCGCCGAAGACACCCTGCTCCCGGCGATCCGCGACGCCGACCCCACCGCCCTGATACTCGCGGACGGGTTCAGCTGCCGCACCCAGATCCGTGACCTCCAGGAGGGCACCGCCCCACTGCATACGGCGCAGGTCCTCGCCGCCGCGGTGCGCGGCCGGCAACCCGGCCGCGACTACTCGGCGACCTCGGTAGAACGAGCCTCGGTGCCCGCGGCGATTGCCCTGGCCGCTGCGCCGGTCACACTCGCGGTGGCGGGGCTGGTGCGCCGCACCATCCGGCGACGCCGGACCAGTGGAAGGTGATCGACGATAATGCTGAATCCGGTCCATGACGCTGTGGTGGTCGGTTCCGGGCCCAACGGCCTCGCGGCCGCGGTCGTCCTGGCCCGCGCCGGTCTGGGGGTGCTGGTCCTCGAGGACCAACCCTTCTCCGGCGGTGGGTGCCGCACCGAACTGGCCGCGCTCGCCGGTGCGCCGCTGCGTCACGACCTCTGCTCGGCGGTGCATCCGATGGCCGCGGCGTCGCCGTTCTTCACCGCCTTCGACCTCGCCGCGCGCGGGGTGCGGCTGCTCCGCCCGGCCATCCCCTACGCGCACCCCCTCGATCAACACCCCACCGGGCTCGCCTACACAAACCTGCGCCGCACCCTCGAGTACCTCACCGCGCACGCCGGCATCGCCGACGCCCGCGCCTATCAGGAGCTGATCGGCCCGCTGGTGACCTCCTTCGACACCGTCGTCGCGCTCGCCCTGTCCGACATGCGCCCCCTGCCCCCACCGATCCGGCATCCCGCCGGCATGGCGGCGGCCGCCGGGTTCGGGCTGCGGATACTCGAACAGGGCACCCCTGCCTGGAACCGGCGGTTCACCGGTCCGGTCGCCGCGGCGATGCTCACCGGTGTCGGCGGTCACGTCAGCGCGCCGCTCCAGTCGATGGGATCGGCCGCCATGATGCTGCTGCCCGCCGGTGGCAGCCAGGCCATCACCAACGTGATGATCGCTGACATCCGGGCCCACGGCGGCACCGTCGCCTGCGGGCGCGGCATCGCCGACCACCGGCTGCTCCCACCCGCACGGGTGTACCTGTTCGACACCTCCCCCTGGGTGCTCACCGAGATCTACGGGACCCGTCTCGGCACCCGGTATCGGCGCGCAATCGACCGCTTCCCCACCGGGAACGGGGTCGCCAAAGTCGACTTCGCCCTCTCCGGGCCGGTTCCGTGGACCGATCCGCGGATCGCCGGCACGGGGACCGTGCACTGCGGTGGCACCCGCACCCAGATCGCCGCCGCCGAGGCCGACCTCGCCGCCGGCCGGCACCCGGCCCGGCCGCTGGTGCTGGTCTGTCAGCCCGCCGCGGTCGACACCTCCCGCCGCTCCGCCGACGGGCTCGAGCCCCTCTGGAGCTACACTCACGTCCCGGCCGGGTCCGACCTGGACGTGACCGAGACGATCATCGCGCAGATCGAGCGGTTCGCCCCCGGCTTCCGCGACGTCGTGCTCGCCTCCCGCTGCACACCCGCGAGCCGGATGAGTGAGCACGACGCGAACTACCGCGGCGGCGACATCGCCGCCGGCCGAGTGTCGATGTACCGGATGATCGCCCGGCCCGTCGCGCGGTGGAACCCGTACCGCACCCCCATCGACAACGTCTACCTGTGCTCGGCCTCGACACCACCCGGTCCGAGCGTGCACGGAATGTCCGGATACCACGCGGCCCGGCGAGTCCTGCTCCGGCACTTCGGCATCCGCACCCCGTCTTCCCTCGGGCCCGACCACCTCACGGCGTCCACATCCCACCGCAGCGGCGCGAGGAGGCGGAAAGGATGAGCGAACACCGCGGTACACCACCGGGTTCGCGACTACTGGGTTCGCGACCACCGGGTTCGCGACCACCGCACCCGCCCGGACGGCGAGTTCTGCCGATCGCAGATCGCGAGCCGAGTGTCCCGCCGCGCCGCGGGCTCGGCGCCGCGTCCTCGGACCCCTCGGTGGCGCTCTGCCACGATCCGCCGTCATCGATACCATCGCAACCACCACACCACGAAAACGGGGCACCCCGACCTCCGGGACACCCTGCAGCAGAACACCACTCACACACCCGCCCGACGACTCCAGGTCCACATCATGTCCACCGCACACATCGCCACCGACCATGACGAAATCCGCCGTTGGATCCTGACCAACCACGGCGCACCCGCCCGCCTCACCCACGCCGCAACCCACACCCCCGGGCCGCTGCGGATCGACTTCCTCGGTGTCCACAGCTCCGACCTCGAACACCTCTCCTGGCACGACTGGTTCACCGCCTTCGACGCCCAGCACCTCGCCCTGAGCTACCCGGATCCGCACATCCGCGGAGGCACCAGCACCTGGTTCGAAGTCGTCCACCGCGGCGGAGCAGACCACCGGTGAGTGATCAACCATGCTCACCACAATTCGGGTTCACCCACCGGAGAACCCGTCGCCCACCGTGACCGCCCCTGCGACGTCATCCCCCAGGGACGGCCCGACCCGGTGCGCCGGGAGGCTCGGAACAGAAAGAGTGGCCTGATGTTTCGGTTCTTCGTCGCCCGGCTTCCTCGCGCTGGCGGCCATCGTGGTGGGGATCGCCGCGGCCATCGGAGCGTGGGCGTGGTGGGTGGCGCTGGCCCTGCTGGTAGCGCTGGTGCTGCTCGGGGTCTACGACCTGCTCCAACGCCGGCACGCGGTGCTGCGGAACTACCCGATACTGGGGCACCTCCGGTATCTCCTCGAAAGCATTCGACCGGAGTTGCAGCAATACTTCGTCGAACGCAACATCGACGGTCGACCCTTCGACCGCGATGTCCGCACCATGATCTACGAACGCGCCAAGGGCATCCACGGTGATTGTCCTTCGGCACCGAACGCGACATCGAACAGGTCGGCTACGAATACCTGATCCACTCCACCGCCCCCGTTCCCCGAACCGGACACACCCCCACGGGTCCCGATCGGGGGCCCGGACTGCACCCAGCCGTACTCGATGTCGCTTCTGAACATCTCCTCGATGAGCTTCGGCGCCCTCTCCTCGAACGCACTGCGGGCCCTGAACACCGGGGCCACGCGCGGGGGATTCGCCCACGACACCGGGGTGGGCTGACCCCCTACCTCCTGTCCGGAGGTGGGGATCTGGTCTGGGAGATCGGCTCCGGGTACTTCGGCACCCGCACCACCGGCGGGCACTTCGACCCGCACCATTTCGCCGACAAGGCCGCCCCCCAGGTGAAGGCGATCTCCATCAAACTCAGTCAGGGCGCCAAACCCGGTGTCGGCGGAGTGCTCCCGGCGGCGAAGGTCTCCGAGGAAATCGCCCGCTACCGAGGTGTGCCCGCACACGAGAAATGCGTCAGCCCGGCCGCGCACACCGCGTTCCACACCCCACGCGAACTGATCCAGTTCCTCGCCCGGCTCCGAGAATTGTCCGGCGGGAAACCCGTCGGCATCAAACTCTGCGTCGGATCCCGCATCGACGTGCTGGCGATCTGCAAGGCGATGCTCACCGAGGGCAGCGCACCGGACTTCGTCATCGTCGACGGCGCCGAAGGCGGCACCGCCGCGGCCCCACTCGAATACGAGGACTACGTCGGTCTGCCGCTCACCGACGGGCTGATCACCGTGCACAACGCGCGAGCGGGAAGGTCGCCGTCGGCAACGACATCGTCAAACGACTCATCCAGGGCGCCGACTACACCAACTCCGCGCGGGCGATGATGATGGCGATCGGCTGCATCCAGGCCCAACGCTGCCACACCAACCGGTGTCCCGTCGGTGTCACCACCCAGGACCCCAAACGCATCCGCGCCCGCGACGTCACCGACAAGAGCGAACGAGTCCACCGTTACCACGACGCCACAGTCCGGCAAGCCGTGCAGATCATGGCCACCCTCGGCGCCGCCGACCCCAGCGAACTGACCCCACACATGCTGCACAAACGGATCTCCCCCACCGAACATCGCTCCTATGCCGGACTGTACGAATGGCTGACCCCCGGTGAACTGGTCGCCGACCCGGCGCCGTCCTGGGCGACCGACTGGATAGCCGCGGACCCGGACTCCTTTGCACCCTTCCCGGGGCTGATGCGCACCTGACTCGCCCGACATCGCGGCGCCCAGCGCACGAGGCCGTGTTCAACAGCGACCGCGACCGAGTGACCGCATCCTGTGCCGTGGGCAGCTCCACCGCGTGCGGGTGTGGGGAGCCGCTGGTACGGATCCTCGGGATCACAGCCGCGACGCGCGACCCGATGACAGTGGCCGACAACTGTCCGCCTGTCGCCTCGTTTCATAGGTTCGGCGGTGACCGATCGGGTCGGACTCGTGGTCGCGGGTAGCGGTGCCCGCGGCGCCTGCGAGGCCGGTGCCATCACATCCCTGCTCCCCGCCTGGGCCGGCGGCCGACGGTCCTCGTCGGGACCAGCGTCGGCGCCCTGAAACGTTGTCGGCCTGGCCGCCGGCGCCCACTACGGCGTCAGCAGGCGGCCGAACGCGTGGTGTCGCTGCGGGAAAGAACCGGAAACTCCCCAGCCGCTGCGGCGCACCGGCCCTCATCACCTCGTCGAACTCACCCACGCGGTACCCCTCACGCCCAGCACATCCTGAACGCTGCCGCCACGCAGGCTCGGCGGACACCGGAAGTGGCCGCACCCGCGGAACAGCCCAGTCGCATCCTCGAACGGTGTTGTCCGGTGTGCGGATCGGTCCGGTAGGGCACTCTGCAGCATGGAGTTCAATGACGACTGCCCGCTCAGCCCCGCCGCCGTGGGAGGCCATTTGGTCCGGTTGGTCGCTGACCGGGACGGTCCCGCACTTGCCCAGGCGGTCTCCCAGGTCAGCCTCATACCCGGGGCGCGGACAGATCGCCCGAAGTACGAGGACGTGCTGGCCTGGCTGATGGACGCGATCGTCGAGGTCGTCGAGGCCCGGCTCGGGCCCGCACCCCCGGGGGAAACGTTCGTCCTCGCGGTCCGCCACACCGACGGACACGAGCCGGACCCGGCCGAGCTGCCGGCCTCCGGGCAGTGGGTGCTGCGCGCGGCCGCGGCGTTCCTCGGTGACGCCCCGGCCGAGGCGGAACGCCAACTGGCCGAGGCGGGGCGCGAACTCGACCCGCTACGGCGGGCGGAGACCCTGACCGACACCCTGGTCTGGTTGGACTTTCTTCTCGACGTCGAACTTCCCGACCCACCGGACGTTCCCACCAGCGCATGAACAACCGGCACCGAACCTTCAGGGTCGCCCGCGACACCCAGGGTGACAGGGGTCGATCACCGAGGACTCGCGGGTGACGAGCGGCTCCCGGGTCGTGTCGACGGGCAGCCCGACGCGAGAGTCTGGCTGCCCGCCAGGCCGCCCAACCCACCCGCAGCGTTGATCCTGGATACCGACGCAGATAATGTCACTCCTCATCTCCCCCATTAACACAACATGCCGCTTAAGAGGTCCCGTTGAAGACGATCGCAAAGTCGAGGGCACCCAACCGTGAGTTTCCCGCCCCGTCGCGGGGCGGATCCCCCGCGGCACGATCGCTTGTCAAGCGGTAGGCATCCCAGCAGACGACGGGTGGCTCGCCCCTTTCTGACGGCGGCTGCGGTTCAGATATTCTTCGTGCCCGAGGTGTCGGGCATACCGTTCGGGCGCGTGCGCTTGAGTTCGTAGAACGCGGACACGGGCGTGAGTATGCGCAGCCCATCCCAAATGGCCAGGCCGTCATCCCTGTTGGGCATGTCGTTGAGTACAGGGCCGTAATACCCCTTCTTCTCCCCGTTTTCGAGCTTGAATACGATGATTGGAACGCCGGTGTCGTCGCCGACGGCGGCGACGGCCGAGTTCGTCTCATCTCGCAGGTACGCGTCCCAGGACGTGTCGTCGGCAGCCCGTACAAGGTCGGCGGGCAGCCTCTCATCAGCCAGCACCTGCGCGATGAGCGCGTCGTCGTACTCGCGGCCCTCGATGTGGTAGGGATGTCCGAACGCGGAGTACAGGTCGATAACTGCAGCGCCTTGCTTCGCGGCGGCCGCGATCACGCGGTGGACCCTATGCGCGGGGCGATGCAGGTCACCGTGAGAGGTCTTGTCGGAGCCGTCGTTTGCAATTTCGTCGTTCTTCTCGGCTAGGCTGAATGGGCGCCAGGTAATGTCGAGATCGCGCTCCTCGGCGACCTTGAGCAGCCACCGACTCGTGATCCAGCAGAACGGGCATGACGGATCGAAGTAGAACTCGAGTCGCTCCATACACCCAACCTAACAAGGGATCGCGGTCGTCGGCGACCGCACCCACCGGATATCGTCTCGACGAACTCGGGTGTGACTGCGCCCGCGAACTACGCTGCCCCGCGGCGCAACACGGACCGCGGCAGCGAGTTCGATTCGGCCTTCGAACCCCTGCGCCGCGGCGGGCCGCCCCGCCGCGCACGGACCGAGGCCGTGTGCTCGCCCGTCCCTCCTCGGCCGCGCGCGGCCCACCCACATTCGGGCGACCCGACGGCATGGGGACCGGGTGCGGCAACACCGCTCCGTTCTCGTCACCGCCACCAACCACGAAGGTCACCCGAAGCAGGGGCGACTGCCGTGCCGTCCCGGGTTCACCGGAGTGGCTCACTCGGGTGGGTCTGCTTCCGGAGCCGCACGTGGTGAACCGGGCTCGACGGTGAGATCCTCGGTGTCGGAGAAGACCCGTCCGTCGTCGAGAGCGATCGCCCACCGATGCGTCGGCGCCCAGTCATGTCCACGCTCACCGGTGTCGACCAGTGCGGTGTAGTCCTCGACCACCTCACCCAACACAGCCGCCTCGGCGTCCCGGAGCACTCGTACCCGGGAGCCCACCGTCACCTCCGTCTCGGTGTCCGGCGTCTTCGTCGGAGACCTCCGCTCATCCATCGCGGTTTCCCCTTCCACTCGGTGACCACCGGAACGCAAGCACGGGCGGTCACCAATCTCGACTCCCCGGACATGCCGGGTTCCCTGACTCTTCCAGACGATTGTCGGGCGCTTCGTCGTCATGGAGGGCCCGGGGCAGTGCACGTCCTCACCGCGAAACCGCCACCCGCCAGATTCCCGAGCCGACATGGATTGGATACCCGCCGACGCGGGCGTAGCGGAAGATCAGCGAGCCTTGGAGGCAAGGGTCTGCACAAGGTCGTCGAGGGCGGTGACGGCGGCGGCGCTGTCCCGGTCGACCAGCCAGCGCAGCACCATCCCGTTCATGCATGCGAGCGCGAACCGGGCGACCGGGGTGGTCCATCGAGCTCGCGCATAGGGTGAGGAACGCGACGGTTTCGGGCGCTACCGATGACGGTGAAGGTTGTATCCATGGAGCCTCCCGGAGCAGGCGGTGGTCGGTGTCGTAGACCGAGCGCCCCGGCGCCGAGGGGGCGACACGGACTGCACATCATGGCCCCGGTGCCAGCATCGCCCGCGGCGCGCCACCATGCATCGATACCTGCGGTCGGCAGGAATCGATGCAGACCGAACCCGCCTCCTCCGACGCCGCGACCACTGCGCCGGACGGCGACGACCGTCACCGATCTCGCCGCAGTCGCAAGACAACGCATCCGCCGACTGGCGCACAGGGGGGTCGCTTCAGTCGGCAACGTCGTATTTCATCGAATAGCGCGCGTGCCGGAGCGCGGCCGGCACTGCGCGTCGGGGGTGAGGCCGCGGGAACTCGGCGAAAGATCACCGTGGAAGCGCAGGCCGAGGGCTTTAGGTGTGCTGGCGTCCGCGGATCACGACGATCTCTTCGTCATGCTGGTCGGCGGTGATCACGCCGCGGGACTCCAACATGCGGCGCCGCCCGGTCAGGACCGGCCCGAATGGAATCTCCGGGCGCGCGATGATGTCGACCTGCAGACCTTGTTCCCCGCGCATGACGTGTGTCTTGTCCACTCCGCTCAGTGCCGACTGGGCGAGAAGAAGTGTTCCCCCAGGCGCGAGGACATCGGGCGCCTCGGCGCAAATCCGGTCGAGGAGCGCTCGCCCGTCGGTGCCGGCATCCCAGGCCCGCGCGACTCCGGTGTCGGGAATCCGGTCGTTTTCGGCGGGTACGTATGGCGGGTTGGAGACCACCAGGTCGAAGTGCTGCCCGCGGATGTGCGCGGTGAGGTTGCCCTGCACCACCCGGATCGTGTGCCCACGCGCACGTTGCACCGGGCGGTGAGGACGGCGCGGCGGGAGACATCGATTGTAGTGACCCAGCCGGCTCCCAGTTGCGCTGCCCGTACGGCGAGTGCGCCCGTTCCGGTGCAGAGGTCGAGAACTCGGGTGCGTGCGCCCGGTGGGTGCTCGGCCAAGGGCGTCGGCGAGTAGCCCCGTAGCTTCCTGTGGGCGGTAGACACCCGGGATTCGTAGCAACATCAACAACTCCTCACGCCGGCCGTACCGGCCAACACCTGGGCACCTGCGTCTATCGGCGGAGCGCGTCTTCGAGCAGGAGCAGTGCGTGTGCGGTGGTCGCTTCCGCGACGTCGCCGGGATCACCGTCGAAGTGCCGTAGTTCGGTGCGAGCGGCACCGTCGGCGAAGACCCCGAACCACACCGTGCCCGGTGGTTGTCCGTCCTGAGGTTCTGGTCCGCCGGCACCGGTGACGGCCACCGTCAGATCAGCGTCGAGCAGCTCGGCCACCGTGGTCGCCATCGCGCGTGCACTGGGTTCGCTGACAACCGGGCCGTCGAGGACCCGCAGAAGCCCGTGTTTCACCGAGCTGGCGTAGGCGACGAAACTGCCCCGTTACCACTGCGACGACGATGGTGCCGCGCCAAGCACGGGAGAGATTCGTCCGCCGGTCAGCGATTCCGCGGTGGCGAGGCAAGTTGTCGGTTCCGGGCGGTCGCGGAGATTCGCTCGGCACGCTCATCGCAACTACCCATGCGTGACACTCCGGTTCCGCGGGGGCCCGCTCGGGCGACCGAGACTGTGCAGTGTGTGGGCGCATGCCGTGCCCGCCGCGAGTGCGATCAGTAACAGTCCCACGTTGACCATCCCTCCTCCACCATCTACTCCTGCACAACATCTTTCGTGCGCTTCGCGGACTGCAGTTGTCCCGCCGATAGTGCGTGGGACGTTCGGGCGCACGCACCGAGACGCAGCCAGCGGTACCGCCACCGCAACCCGTCGGCTACCAGCAGAACCGCGTAGCCTGGTCGGCGCCGCGACCCGCGCACCACGCCGATGTGTAGATCGAGATACCCAGCCACGACCGGACACAATCCCCGTCCTCTGGCCGCACCAGCGAAGACGCCCGAGCCTGGTCTTGCCCGTATCGAGACATCCGTCCGTCAAGTAGGCCTGACCCGCACACTGCCGAGCACGGTTTACCGCCATCCCCCGTCGGGCACCCGCAACGGACAACGGCCGACGAGAGGTTGGGTTCCCAGTGCGAGCAGTCACCTGGCAAGGCAAACGAAAGGTCGGCGTCGATACCGTCGCCGATCCCGAGATCGAACAACCGACCGACGCCATCATCAAGGTCACGACGACGAACATCTGCGGCTCCGACCTGCACCTGTACGAGACTCTCGGTCCCTTCATGGCGGAGGGGAACATTCTCGGCCACGAACCGATGGGGATCGTCGAGGAGGTCGGGCCGCAGGCGGGGGACCTGAAGGTCGGCGACCGCGTGGTGATCCCCTTCCAGATCTCGTGCGGCGACTGCTTCATGTGCAACATGCAGCTGTACACGCAATGCGAGACGACACAGGTCCGCGACCAGGGCATGGGAGCCGCGCTGTTCGGCTTCTCGAAGCTCTACGGCGAAGTTCCGGGCGGACAGGCCGAGTACCTACGGGTCCCCCAGGCCCAGTTCACCCACATGAAAGTCCCGGAGGGCCCGCCCGATTCCCGCTTCATCTACCTGTCCGACGTGCTGCCGACGGCGTGGCAGTCGGTCGAGTACGCTGCGATCCCCGACGGTGGGTCGGTCACCGTGCTCGGTCTCGGACCTATCGGGGACATGGCCGCACGGATCGCCCACCACAAGGGCGCACGGGTCATCGCCGTCGACAACGTCCCCGAACGCCTTGCCCGCGCCCAGGCCAGGGGCATCGACACCCTGAATCTGGACGAGCACGGCAGCGATCTCGCCGATGTCATCCGCGACGCGACCGACGGCCGCGGCACGGACTCGGTGATCGACGCGGTCGGCATGGAGGCGCACGGTTCACCGATCGGCAAACTCGCCCAGCAGATCGTCGGGTATCTCCCCGACGCCGTCGCGGCGCCGCTCATGCAGAAGGCCGGTATCGATCGGCTCGGCGCGCTGTATTCGGCGATCGACATCGTCCGCCGCGGAGGCACCATCTCCATCATCGGCGTCTACGGCGGCATGGCCGACCCGATTCCCATGCTCACCTTGTTCGACAAGCAGATTCAGCTGCGCATGGGCCAGGCCAACATCAAGAAATGGGTGGACGACATCATGCCGCTCCTCGGCGACGACGACCCACTCGGCGTCGACACCTTCGCCACCCACGAACTACCCCTCGAACAGGCACCGCATGCCTACGAAATCTTCCAGAAGAAGCAGGACGGCGCGGTGAAGATTCAGCTCAAACCCTGACGGTGTCCAACCGTATGGTCAGTCGAATACTCCCCGGAAACCTACTGCGACCTGTTCCTCCACACCCCCCTGACCACCGGGAACCTCGACATCAGCCGGTTCACCCTCACCTACTGGATCGCCGAGCACCCCCGCTACTGACCTAATATGTAGGGAAGTTTGTCAAGAGGGCAGAGTGAGGCGCCTCCGGGGAGCGACCCCGCAGGCCTCGAACGTGAACTCGCCATGCTCGCCTATGGACGCGACCGCGCCCGATCTTCGGAAGGCGACGACTTCCGCATCCCGACCACCGCGGTCGACCAGGTTCCCAACGAGCTCCACAGCTACAACGATTGCTGTCGGACCCAGCCGTGACGCCGGCCCGAGCGCGGCCGGGGGTCACCGCCGACAACCAATGGCTGCACCCGCCCGCGGTCGTCGACTCCGACCCCATCCACGTCCCACACACCCGGAAAGCCCGTCGCGTATCTGCTGCGCACCCGCATCGACCTCGAACCCGCCGCAGTGACCGAAGCGGAGACCCGGCTCGCCGCCCTCGGACACCCGAACCCCCGCCTCAGAAAAGATCACCGCATCGTCTCCGCCGGCCTGCGGGCCGCGCTGCTCCGGCTCTGGAACCTCTAACCGATCGGACCTTCTCAGGCCATGACATCACCGATCCGGACCCCGGCCGGTGAAGTCTTGCGGGCCGAAGACACAGCTATTCACGCAGATCATGAGGTAAGAGCAGGCATTGCCACCGATTACGACGCACCGCGAGTCACCGAATCCGACGAGTCGGCGGACACCTCGCTCGAACAGCTGACCGCCAGTCGGAACGACTCCCAGTCGCCCGTCGTGGACGTGGACGACGGCGACACCGTCGAATCCTTCGAGCTGCCCGGCGCCGACCTGTCCGGCGAAGACTTCACCGTCCGCGTCATCCCGAAGCAGGCCGACGAATTCACCTGCACCCGCTGCTTCCTCGTCCATCACCGCGGCCGCCTCGCCCAGACAGACCAGCTGATCTGCCGGGACTGCGCCTGAGGACAATCGTTGGTATCCAAAGCCTCGGATGCCGAGGCACTCCTCGAAACATGGTGCACCCCGCCTCCCGAAATCCTGCGGCCACCTGCCTGGTGCGAGCACCACCCGTCAGGTCATGCTCGCCTCCGGAGTCGAGGGCGATTACGCCTCCAGAGGCGGTGACGGCCGGGTGGCGTGTGCGGCGAGATCATCGGCCTGCATCCGAACGAGAGTGTTCTCATCGCGCCGCGGCCGTCCGCCGACTGGACTCAATACCTACGACGACCGGAACCGCCGACCTGCGCAGCGGCCGCACGTCATGAGAGCTCACCGACAATCACCACCTTCACGCACCGAATACCCACCGGACCGAAACCCACTCGCCACATCTGAGGGGCAACACCGCGTACGCATCGTCAGTCGCTCGCCCTCAGAAGTGGACCTCCCCGGACCATACGAAGGCTCCGACCGAGTACGGCGAGAAGCCGCGTCCACCGCCCGGCACACCAGCCTTCACATCGGTTTCGTAATATTCAGTCTCGCAACGGCATTGACGAGTGCACCCGCGGCCGGCGCACGCCGGACACAGACGGCGTCCGGCCATGTTCGTCAGGACTCGTATCCGGCGAACCGCTGGGACATCGCCATCACCGACCTGGCGCACCAGGACGCCCGGTCCCAGGCACGGTGCCCCTGGGCAGCCTTCGGTAGCGGTGTAGGCGGTCACACCACGTCCTGCTCCGCCGCGATCAGATCCGCCGTCGTCACGGCGTCGCTGCGCCGTGGCCGGTGTCGTGGGGTACTGCTCGGCGATCTCACTGACCTCCCGGGCCAGCCAGGTCAGCTTCCCCGACACGTTATCCCCGACGGTCATCAGATCCGCCCACTCACGTTGCGGGCCCCGGACACACACCAACGCCAACTCGTTCTCGGACAACGTCTGCCACAGCTGCTCCACCGCGGACGACCCCATACCGACCATTTCAACCGCAGAACATCGATCCCGGGTGCGGCAACACCGGACCACGGGGACCGACTCCGCCAAACTCGCAGCACCACTGCCGGTGATCGGCCCATATGGGCCATAGCCCGCCCATACGGCCGACACGGCACGCAGTCCCGTAGGGACCGAGATACCGACCGCAGCCGCCGCAAACCCGTCCCGGACGACCACGCTCACAACATACTGGTGTTTCACCACTCCGCAGGCAGCCGCAGCCCCACGCCGATCCCTCCGTGTCAGGGCCCTCGACAACTGAGAGTCGATGACGCCGACCTCACCATTTCACACCCGGCAGCGACCGGAGGCACGGTGATACGCCACTCGTTATGCCCTTCACACTGAACCGGTATCCGGTGTGGTACAGGCCCGGTGAATGCGGGTACCCGCCGAGTAGCCACTGGAGAGGAGAAACGCCATGCCGCGGGCATCGATCAAGGACGAAAACGTGTACCAGGAAGTACGGAAAGATGGCGCGTCGAAAGAGAAGGCGGCGCGGATCGCGAACTCCGCCGCCAACCGTGGCCGATCCGGCACCGGCCGTAAAGGCGGCAAGTCGTCGTCCTACGAGGACTGGACCGTGGACGAGCTGAAGAAGAAGGCGAAAGAGGTCGGTTTGTCGGGGTATTCGTCGAAACGGAAGAGTGAATTGATCGACGCGCTACGCAACCATTGATGCCCTCCACCCGTACGGACGCACCCGATCAAATTTGGTCCGGGGTCTACCGCGGCGCACGGTCACGACGCGTCGAATAATGGCGCCTGGAGCGGCCTTCCGGTGGATCTGTCAGTCGGCGTAGCCGATTCGTCCGCGCTGCGGAGTCCAGACCGCCGACTTCGCACCGTCACTCGTTGCCACTGGCAACAGGGTTGGTGCGGAGCGTCCGCTGTTCGTCGGTTTGCCGGACTTGGATCCGTCCGTCACGCACTCGGGTGTCGTACACCTGTTGCGGCCGGGTCGCTGGCCCTCTCCAACCTGACCGTCCGCGACACCTAATCGGCTGCCGTGCCACGGGCATTCGAGGCACCCATCCTGAAGGGAACCCTCGCCCAACGGAGCACCCCGATGGGTGCATCGGTTGCTCAGCGCGACGACGCCGGCCGGGCGGTTCACCAAGAGCACCGATACGGTGCCGACCAGCACGGAAACCATACCCCTGCCGACGAGGGCACTTTCCGGGGCCGCGTCGGTCCAGTCCGACGGGAGGGTGGAGAACGCGGTGGTGTCGACCCCGACCGGCCGCGGAGGTAGTCGACGGGCAGGGCCCGGCTGGACCGGGCCCGGTCGCGGGGGCACCGTCGCGGACGTTGGTGACGGCCGCGAACCGCAGCGTGTCGGCGATGCCCATCCACGTCCCGCCTGCCAGCAGATCGCGGCCCGCGACGACGCCGTCGTCCCAACGGTGCAGCGGTTCGGTGGCCTTTGTACGATGGCATTGGGGTGGTCCCGCCGCATTCTCCCAGTTTGCCGCGTTCACCAACGTGACAGTGCCATTCAGCACAATGGCAACACTATTCGGTCCGTTTGGGGTGCCCTGCGCCCGCATGCTTCAGCCACAACGTGCGGTGCTCGATGTCCATCACGTACCAGATGCGGCCGGCGGCGGTGACCTCGTACTGCCACTGTTCCATCTCGACGCCGTTGTGCACCCCGGTCGCGAGCTTGCCCTTCAACCGGTGATGGCGCGTCGTCGACTCCCCCGCGACCGTGCGGCGTCGCATCTCCTCGTACGCCACCAGTGTGTTCGCCGGCGCCTGCCGGCACAGCTCGTCCCATCCCTTCGCCGCGTCACTGGTCGCGAACCTCAGCTCCCACAGCTCCCCCGCGGCCGGCGGCGCGACCCGCTCACCCCGCTTCGGGCTCACAGCTCCGGCACCGGCACGGCTCCGAAGTCACCGCCGGACGGCGTCGACAGGATCCGGGCGAGCTCCGGATCTGCGTACACCTCCGCCGTGTGGCGCCACGTCTCGATCGTGCGGGCCGGCGGCGCCGGATTATCGAGCGAGGAACCCGCCCGTAGCGATCCGATCAGTTCGTCGACGAAGTCAACGAGCTCCTCGGACGATAGGTAACTCACCCACGGGAACGCCGCTGCGACCACTTTGCGGACCAGAACGCCGTCATCGGAGTGCAGCAGGGCGTCGACCATCGCCGTCGCCGCCGCGAACACCTCCCGCTCCTGATCCGCCCGCGCCGCCGTCATCAACACCAGATCCTCGTCGTCGCGCCGCGTCACCCGCAACGGCCGCGCACCCGACCGCTGCCACTCCGACAACGTCGCCTTCCCCTTGTTCTGGATATCCGAGAACGGCACCTCACCCACAGACATACTTTCAATCTACTTTCAAAGTACGCGGTCGGCAAGGTTGGGATGCACGGTCCTCCGGGCCCCCACAGTCTTGCTGCAGCCGAGACAGGGCCGGGACCCGCGATCGCGGCGTTCGTATCTGACCGTCCGATCCATGCGCCAAGCACGACCCTGCGGGTGATCGGTAGCCTAGAAATCAACACTGAATTACACTGTTAATGAGCGTTAGGAGAATTCTTGTGAGAGTCGCAGACGATCGTCAGGCCGGTGCCGCACAGCAGTACGCCGCCGGAGCGCTGACGTTCGAAGACGCACTGACCCGCACCATCGGACACCCGATCGACCGAGCAACGGTCGCCACAGCCCTCGAGTACCTCGCGTCTCTGGGTACCCTGCAGCCGCACGGGGCGCTCTCGCGACACGATGCCGACCTCCTCGACGAAGCCGGCTTCACCGACGACGGAGAACGAGCCAGCTTCGCCGTCGCGCTGGGTAGGGCACAGACCATGAGCGACCTGCGCCGGACCGCCTTCACCGCCACCGAGGTCGCCGACCTGCTGGCGGTGAAGGCTCCCCGGGTCCGCCAACTCACCTCGATCGAACGCAAACTGTGGGCCCTCGACGACGTCGATCGACGAGGACGCCTGTACCCGAAGGTGCAATTCACCGACACCGGGGTGGTGCCGTACCTCGACCAGATTCTGCCCCACCTGCCCGCCGACCTGCACCCCCTCACCGTCAACGCGGTGCTGACGCTGCCCCGCGAAGACCTCACCGTCGACGGCCGCCCAGCTTCGGTCGTCGAGTTCCTCACGTTCGCCGCAGCCGAGAAGGACCTCCCCACCGTCCTCGACGTCGTCGAACGCGCGACGAGCCTCGGCTAGTGGCCACGACCACCCCACCCCCGATCGCGGACATGCGCAATCGGGGGGTCCGCGACGACGAACTGGTCACCATCGCGGCCACCACACACCGTCTCTGGCGGATCCACCCCACCGACGGCGCCCACGTATTGCCGTGGCACGGCTTCCGCACCTACGGGCCCCTGCTGCGCTTCGACCATCACCCACGGCCGCGAGCCGACCACCCCAAGTACAGCATCTGGTACGGAGCCAGTAGCCCCCGCGGCGCCCTCGCCGAGGTCTTCCAGGAAACCCGGGTGATCGACCGATATCGCCGCGCCCCGTACCTCTCAGCACTCACCCTGGACCGCCCACTCACCCTGCTCGATCTCGGAGGGTTCTCCGGCGACACCTGGCCGACCCGGCTCGGATGCAATCACTCTCTCGACTCCGGCCCGCACTCCCAATCCCAGGCGTGGGCCAGGACGATCCACCGCGCCCACCCCAACCTCGACGGGATCGCCTACCGCGGCAGGTTCGCCGGTGAGTTGTGTGTAGCACTGTTCGAACATGCCGCGGACGCCTTCCCCACCAACCCCACACTCTCACTGCCACTCTCCCACGTCGGACTCGCACGCCGAATCGACAGCGCCGCCGTGGAATTGGGATACCAGGTCATCTGAACCGGCCACCCACAGCGCATCCCAGCCACAGCTACAGCTACGCCGACACCAGGGCCGTCAGTGATCCTTGGAGGTGACCATCGTGCGGCGGTTCGAGTCGCCGGCGGCGATGGCGTTGATCGCGTCCCTGCGTGAGCAGCAAGTCCGGGATGCGCTGGCGCGTGGGAGGTTGCTGCGACTGCCCTCCGACTGCGACATCGGCCACCTCTCCCCGCAAATCTCCCTATTGTGCAGCCGGCCCGTGCCAGGGGCGACGGCGACACTTCGCCGTCATAGGCGACCGTGCTGGAATGAGTGATCCAGTCCATCGTCGAGGTCGTACTCGCGCGTCTCGGCGGGTCGGACCTGCGAAATGTTCATTCTGGAGGTGCGGGCTGGCTCTTCGGGACGTGCCATCTCACCAGGTCAACGCACTGCGCGCGGCCCCGATCCTTACCGTCCATCACGGCCAGTACGACGAACGACCCTCCACGCCGAGCGTGCGGCTTCACCCGTCACGCTGCGAGCGGAGCTCGGCACTTCGCTCGAGTGCTACGCGCCGACAACTGTGTTGCGTCTGTGCTCGCCGATCAAGCTCTGAGTTTTGGAGGTCGAGTTGGCTCTGACCAGCATAAGGTTCCTGCTCTGTGGTCCAACACGACGCGGCGTAAGCCGCTACGCCATCCCGGCTTTGAGCATGCAACCACGTGATTTTGCCCAGTCCCCGAAAAGCCAGCTCGTAAGCGCTCGCGTCAGGTTCCGTCGTGGTGTAGTGCTCAATGTATTCAACGGCAGCGCGTGCGAGTTGCGCTCGTTCGGGAATCGTTGGTTTACGCTTTTTCACGCGTCCTTTCTAGACCACATCAGTTCGCGATGCGTGCGACAGCCGCCTGTCCGACTTACCTTCACCACCTTTACCGGGACCGGAATCAGTGTCGCCCGCCGCGTGGCCGCCGGCGGTCTCCGGCAGCAGCGTGCGTGCCTTCGTCCACCAACACCACCGGGCTTGTGGGGTACGCGACCCGCGCCACGAACCGGCGATCTCGTCGGCGGTCAAGATCCTCCCGAGCGGCGGCCTGGTTGCTACATTCCCGATCATCGCATCTCCCCCATCGTCTGAGCTGCACGTTGTGTGGACAGTATCGCGCGGTGAGCGTGGCCCCTTTGAACATCACAGGGAGAGAAGATACGACGGTGCTGCTACCCGAGGATGAGGCACTCGAGTTGGTCGAGCGAGCCGGCGGCACGACGCGCCCACACGTGACGATGGACGGCGGATATGCGGGCGACGGTCACACGGCCGTTCTTCGCTCTCGCGGCAGGAGTCATGCTCGGCAGGGACGAAGCTCCCCGCGGGGACGACACGTTCGGCGACCATGGGCTCCGCACGGCGCCATGAGAGGGTCCCTCTGTTGTGTCAAGCGGGACGTGTTCGAACACCGTCGGCGGGATGACTGGATGCGGGGTCGACGAGGGAAACGGCGACCCGCATCTTTTTTTCCTGGGAGACACAACAGGACCCGCCAGGGAACTTGGTGGGGTTCGGCTGGCGGGGACCATCGCACCGGCGACTTCGAGGGGGATGCGAAGGGTCGGTGCGCGTCCAGGATATTCCCGAGGTGTAACGCCCGGACAGGGTCGCGAAGGGCTACTGCGGCAACTGCTCTCCGGTGGCCAGGAAGATCACCCGGCGCCCCACTTCGACGCAATGGTCGCCGAAGCGTTCGTAGAAGCGGCCCAGCAGGGTGGCGTCGACGGCCTCGGTGGTGCTGCCTGTCCAGGTTGGGTCTTGAATCAGGGCGAGAAGGTCGCGGTGCAGGTCATCGAGGCGGGTGTCGGTGTCATCCAGTGCGAGGGCCAGGCCTGGGTCGCGGGTGCGCAGCACCTCGACGGCGGCGGCGGCGAGTTCGCCGGCGAGGCGTCCCATCTGGATCAGAAGTTGCTGCGTGAGGTCCTGCGCGACGTACTCGGGATGTCGTCGGCGGACGCTCGCGGCGATGTGTTCGGCGAGATCGCCCATACGGCTCAGGTCCGACACCAGGTGGACGCCGGTGATGACCTGCCGCAGATCCCGGGCGACGGGTGCCTGCAACGCCAGCAGGGCCATCGCCTAGTCCTCACACGGCGTTCGTAGGGAGTCGATCTGCTCGTTGAGGGCAAAGACCTTCTCGGCGAGGGTCAGGTCGGCCGCGCTGAGTGCGTCGGTGCTCGTGATGACGGCGTCACCGGCCAGCTGGCTCATCGAGGTGAGCTGGTCGAAGAGGTCGTCGAGCTGGTCATGGAACTTCGTCCGCATGCATTCATCATGGCGCATGACATGGCCGGTCGATCGTCGAGTTCATTCTCGACGATTCCGAGGGCGACTTCGATGAGAGATTCGTTGGCGTACCCGGGGCATCTAGCGGTTAGCGACGTCAGCTTGCTGAAAGGGTCATATATGGTGCGCCAGATGCGTTTGGCAACTTGCCGTTTCAGGCATAGCACGGCTTCGCGTGGCATTTTGCCGTCGTTGATCTTGCGCTGGTAGTACTCGTAACCCAGGCTGCTCAGGGTGCGGGGCCTGGGTGACGCGACGACATGGATGGCGGAGTTCAAGGTCCGATCGCCGGCGCGAGAGAGCCGATGCCGTTGTTTGTCGGCACAGGCCACCTCCACCGGTGCAGTGCCGGTGCAGGCGGCGAACGCCGCCTACACCGGCGATCGGCCCATCACACCGCCGCGTCGATGCCCTCCTCGCCACATCGACCACGTACCCTGCCGCTGGAGAAAAACACAGGAGGAGAGGGCTGCATGGGGGTCGGATCAGTGCACGGGAATCTCGTTCGACTACGACGCAATGGCTACCACCGGGGGTTGGACGTGCAGGTCACGACAGTCGCGACCAACGACGCCGGCACACCGACATTCTGCGCCGACACGCTAACCCATCGCGGCACCCGGGCGCCGGGCGAGGAGGCGGGCCCGGATCGGCGATCGGCGCACTCGGGACGTCGTGACCTTCCACCTGCGAGAGAGGCGGGCAGCACCCCGGCGTTACGGCGACGAGGACCTGAGCGGATCGATCCGGCGAGGCTGTTCGTGGTCCTCTCGAACGGCGCAACGGTGAAGATAATCAGTGATGCTCCCCTCCAAGGACTTTCGCCCACTCTGGTTAAGAAATCCCTTCCGGGGAAAATCGCACCGGAGGAGGTGCATGCACCATGACCACCGAACAGTGTGTCAGCCACGGCACGGGCCGGACCGCCATGCCCGTCCACGAACAGGCGCTCCATGAGCTGGTGGCGGCGATGAATCCCCTCGACGCCAGCGACGGACCACTCAACCTCGACGCGGTAGTACGGATCCGGCAACGCCAATTCGACGACTGGATCCTCGCCGCCGCCCGCTCCGGCCTCGTCACCGCCCGCGAGATCGGCACAATCGTGCAGTCCTGGGACGCCTCCCCGCGGTCGCTGTTCGACGCGCTCCTCGCCGGCTCCGACGACCTCACCCGGAGGCGCTACCACGCGATCTGGAACTCATTGGGGACCCTGGACGCGCGCGAGTACGCCTGACGCAGCCCCGCAGACACCACGGCGACCAAGGTCCGTCGACGTCATCTTCGCGGCCGCGAATCGCCCCGCGAAGAGAGAGGATCCCCGAGCAGAATCGAACGCACCACCGGAATCGCCACCGGCGACAACTACACGCGCCATCGCGGCCCGCATCCATGCGTCGGGCGCCGCGGAACTGCCCTCAGGCTGTGCCCGGCGGGGTGAGAACGATCGGTCGTCGGGACCTCGGCGACAGTGCGATGGACGGCGGCGGTCGCCGTGCCGAACGTATGGGCTCGAATCCGGTGATTGTCGCGAAGAGTGTTGGGATGGAAGTGTTGTGGCGACACTGTCGACGTCGATCTACCTCCCAGGCCAGCGGAGCTGAGCATGGATCGAGCATGCTCTGCGTACAACGTCGAGTCTGCTGGCGGTCGGGTTCACCGGCTCGAGCCGGTCGGTCGCCGCGCTGATTCTCGGCGCGTACGACGCCGAGGGGGCGGTTGGTACTGGTGGGCTCGATGAGCTCGGGGCTCACCATCGACGTGCACCGACAGCTTCGGGAGGAGTTCGGGCCGCTAGAATGCCTGAGCAGCCCCCTCACCGAGCCGCTGCCTCCCCGGAGGCGTCGTCGTAGGTGAGAGACGTTGTCGTCGTCCTGCTCCCCGGGCGAGTCGACGGTCAGAGCTCGGTGCAGATCGTGTGGGGGTCCTCCCAGATCTCGCCGGTGCGATCCTCCCAGACCACCGCCACCAGTCGGGTGTCGTCGGCGGTGAACGCGGTTGCGGTGGCATGCACCCATAACTAGTTGCCGCCGCTGTGGGTGCAGTCGGAAGTAACTGGCATGCGTGCTACCAGTGTGGTGGACTTCCCGAAGAAATCCGCCACGCCACCAGGCATTTATGGACGGTGCGCGATTGGGAGACAGGCGGCCGGGTACTCGCCGGCCAAGGAACGGCTGTCCGATCACGGCGCCGTCTGCGTGCCCAGGGGGACGGTGGCCTGCTCCTGCTGACCCAGGACCTGCTCGAGTCGCCGATCACCGCGCCGATCGAGGCATCCGCCCGGCTGACCTGGGAGGTCACCACCCGATCGGGTCGCATCCCGGACGCCGTCGTGCTGATCGGGGGTGGCGCCCGGATCCCGTTGGTGCGGTCCGTGCTGCAGTCGCGACTGAACCTACCGGTGATCGTCCCCGCACAGCCGGAACAGGTCGCCGCGGAGGGCGCCGCCCTGCTCGCGGAGCCGAATACCGCGCCGACGGAGACCCTTCCGGTGGTGCCGCATCCGCACGGCGAACCCGACTCGCTCGCCAGCACTCCGCCGCTGGGCCGGCCGGGCCGTTACCGATCACGTGCTCCACCCGTGTGCGATATTCGTGGGCTCGTCCGCTGCGCTGAGGGTCTGAACCCTCGAAATAGTGCAAGGATGAAACCATGACCATCGGTAGGGACGGGCCGGCGGAGTATCCGTCGATGACCGCGGTGACCTTCGCGTTGGACACCGTCACCGCGGCACTCGACACGCTGCGCGGCGAGGCGGCCGCCGCCGAAGCCCTCGAGGTGGTGTTGCTGCGGCTGGCCCGGACCGGAGTGGCCGCCCTGCCGGACGCCGACGCGATCAGTGTCACCCGGTTCGACGAACCACACCCGGTTACCATGGCGGTCACCGACCCCGGAGTGGAGCCGATCGACGCGGCGCAGTATGCGGCCGGTCGGGGCCCGTGCCTGCAGGCCGCCTCCACCCGCCGTCCGGTGCGGGCGGGGGTCGGCGACGACGACGACGGGTGGCCGGAATTCACCTCGGCCGCCCGGGCCGCCGAGATCCGTGCGTACCTGTCGGTGCCGCTGCTCGTCGGCGACGTCGACGCGGCGGAGTTGGTGGGCTCGTTCAACGTGTACAGCGGCCGGGAAGGCGCGTTCGATCCGTTCGACGAGAAGTTGATGGAGTTGTTGAGCACCGCCGCGTCGGCGGCGATCACCAATGCCCGGCGGTGGGATCGCTCCCGGCAGACCGTCGAGCAGCTGCAGGCCGCGCTGGTCAGCCGATCGGAGATCGATCAGGCCAAAGGAGTGTTGATGGGAATGCACGGCATCGACGCGGAGGAGGCCTTCGCCCAGTTGGTCGCGGTGTCGCAGCGCACCAACACCAAACTCTACGACGTCGCCCGCGAGATGCTGTGCACCACCACTGCGCGCACCTCGGCTGGCGCCGGCACGGCACCACCACCCCGGTAATCGAAGACACCGCCGAACGTTCGCACCCCGGTGACGCAACACCCGGCCAGCCGTGAAACGACCCGACACGCAGGCGATCTCGTCCGCGAGTATCACGACCGCAGAGGCCCTCGTGGTGCGACGTTGCAGTCCGGAGAGAGCTCCGGGCAGCTGCCCGTCATGGCCGTCATCATCGGGGCACGTTCAACCGCCTTCGGCATGGCGAAATATGATCCGCGGCAGATGATCTCGACCCACCCGGGGACCGGTTATGCAAAGATGCAGCATGCGCCGCCACCGTTGGCCGGCCATCCGAGCACGGCCTTGGCGTGCAGGCACCCGCCCCGATCACCGCCGAGAAAGACCTCACCCTCGAACTGTCCTCGGTCACCGCCTTCGCGTCGCTGCTGCTGCAACTGGCGCTACGCACCACCGGGATCCGCGCCGATTTTCGCCCGCCACGAGACAAGATCCCTGACGGACCCACAGCATTGGTCGGCGCGGTGGTCCTACCTGACCGTGCGGGTCCGCTCCGACGACCTCGACGGCCCCGCCGACGCGCTGCACCAGAACGACACCCCTCCCGGAGGAGGATCCGGACCGTACCGCACCACCCCGAGCTACCGGATCGGCAGCTACCCGCGCTCGAGATTCCAATGGGGATCTGTTGCAGTAGTAGCAACATCACCCCTCAGATCGGACGCCTGTACTCGCACAGAGTCCGGGATGGCGACCGCTCGCGGCGCGACGGAGCGCGCTTGGGTCGGGGGCCTATCGTCGCCGATCTGTTTGCGACGGGGTCGCCGAATAAGGAGCAACCGGTTTTCGCGACCGGTGTCACGCGCGACCATGGGGTACGACGAGGGGTCGGTCGCGCGCGGCCGGGGCGGCCCTATCCGGGACCGAGTGGGTGCGGTCGACGGAGAGGGTCTGGCTGCAGCGCGGGACACCAGTATCCGGGCTGCACCGTAGGACGCGAGTACCCGTCGCGCACACCGAGTATGCAGTCGATCATCGCCCAGGGTCGGGTGTCGAGGGAGACCCGACCAGACCGTCCGTGCCGACCGCTCGTCGTATCCGGTCGCTGACAAGCCCGCCGCCGCCCCCGAACTTGCCGCGTGGTATCGGCGCCCCGGCGCTTCCCACTGTTCGAGCCGCGGTGCGCTTACACACGGTCACGGGAACCCGCTGGTTATGGGCACACACGCCGGCGGCGAAGCCACCGCCACGGTGGGCTGAACGCAACGCACTGCGCCGCTCGGAGGATCCGCGGCCGTCGACACGCTCACCAGTCGAGGGAATGCGAGCCAGCTGTCGAGCACGCCAGTTCCCGGTAGCGTCCCTGCAGATCAGCAGGCAACGCCGGGTGATCCCGGGCCCCGAAGGTAGTCGATCAGCGTGTCGAGGACGGCTTCGAGATCCTCGACACTGCCCGTCGACCGCAGGACCTGCACCCCACCCTGAATGCCCGCGATGAACGCGGACGCGGTGCGCGGGGCATCGGGTTCCGCCCGGATCAGCCCCGCCGCCTGCATCGCCTCAATCCCGGCCACCACGTGGGTCCGCCACTACGCACCAGTGTTCCTACCCGGTTCGATCGCCCACGGCCTCATCCCGCCCTGAGCGGGCGGTCATCAGAGCGCGCCGCTCGACACACACGAGAGGCACCGTCAGTGCGGCTCAGCATCCTGGCCGCGGGGAGGGACTTGGCGTTCGATCAACTCAGCAAGCTCCTCGATGGTGACCTCCACGGAGCCGAACACGGGGATCACCCGAGACGGCACACCGCGGCAACAGGAGTCGGTCGGTCACGCTCATCAGCGGACCCCCACCCGTTTCAACCGAGCGGGAGCGGCAACTTTGCCGCAGCGTCATGGAATGCTCGCACAATCGCGGCCGAAATCCGACCGCGGAAGGACACTGCACGGCCCTCCCCGATTGCCCACTCGCGAATCTCCTTGGTCGTCGCCTCCGCCGGAGCGGTACCCGCCGCCGCTCCCGTCACCGGAGCGTTCTTCACGGCCGCCGCTTCCGCAGCCGACTCCGCCACCGTCGCCGTCGCCGTCGCCGTCGCCTTCGCCGGAGCCTTCCGCGCGACCATCTTCTCTGCGGCCGCAGCCTTCGCCACCGCCACCTTCGCCACCGACGTCTTCGCCGGAGCCTTCCTCGCGACCTTCTTCTCCGCGGCCGTCGCATCCACAGCCGACTCCACAGCGGCCGTCTTCACCCCTGCCGTCTTCGCGCCCGACGTCTTCGCCGGAGCCTTCCTCGCGACCTTCTTCTTCACGGCCGTCGTCTCCGCGGCCGTCGTCTCCGCGGCCGTCGTCTCCGCGGCCGTCGTCTTCGGCGCTGTTGTCTTCGCCGGAGCCTTCTTCGCAGCCGCCTTCTTCGCCGCCGGTGCCTTCTTCGCGACCGTCGTCTTCGTGACCGTCGTCTTCCTGTCTGTCTTCTTCGCGACCGACGTCTCCGCCGGAGCGTTCTCCGCAACTACCTTCTTCACAGGCGTCTTCACAGGCGTCTTCACAGGCGTCTTCGCCGGCATCTCTTCTGCCTGAATCTCCTTTGTCTGAGCGTCATGGAAGGCTCGCTCGACCTCAGCCGAAATCCGACCGCGGGGCGACACTTCACGGCCCACTCCGATCGCCCACTCACGGATCTCCTTGGTCGTCGCCTTCGCCGGAGCCTTGCCGACTACCGCCGCACCCTTCGCCGGCGCCTTCGTGGCGACCCTCTTCTCCTCGGCCGTCGCCTTCGGCGCTGTTGTCTTCGCCGGAGCCTTCTTCTTCGCCGCCGGTACCTTCTTGGCGACTGCCTTCTCCGCAGCCGTCTTCTTCGCAGCCGACGATTTCGCCGCTACCTTCCTCGCTGGCGCCGTTTTTGCCTGAGCGTCATGGAAAGCTCGCTCGACCTCAGCCGAAATCCGACCGCGGGGCGACACTTCACGGCCCACTCCGATCGCCCACTCACGGATCTCCTTGGTCGTCCTCTTCGCCGAACCTGCGGAATTCCTCGGTGATACCGGCATCGTGCTCTCCTTCTACATCGGCAATCGTCGACCGCACACAGTAACGGCAGGTCCGTCTCGGTAATGAGGAAGCTCACCCGAACTGACATTTCAAGGCCTAAAGACATTGTCCATGTCGGCGAACCAACACGACCTCTCGGAGGTCAAACTCACATCGCACCGAGCTTCATGCGCGACGAGCGTGGCTCGCCATGGCAGGGGCAAATCTCGAAAGCACTTCCCGAAATAGGCTCGGCGGCTAGGGGTTTAACGAGTCGGCTTTGACGATTTTTGCATTCAGAACGGAGAGCGGGCGTGCGCTTTACCGCCCATCATCTACTCACCGACGACTACGCCGCAAATTCCGGCGGTGCAGCGTCTCCCGGACTCGGATCGCAGCGGTACCGAACCCTACGGCGCAGGCGCGCGCCGGCCACATCCCAGCAGCCGGAAGAACACACTGTCATGACCGTGCCACCACATGTGGAGTGTGGTCACTCCCAGTCGGCGCCATCCTCGTCCCCCCAGGGTCGCGGTACGCGGCGATCGCCTAACGTGACGCCGACGCCCCCCGATCTGCTGCCGCTCCGTGCCGGGGATGTCCTGCGCCAACACCGCCCCCGCCGCCTAACCCACTACGTTCAGGCCCGGTTGCGGGTGCTGTCCACCGGCGAATCTGCTCGCAGGCGTCCTCGTCACCAGCCGGCGAGCGGTCGTCGGATCCGCCGGCACTTCCCGCAGCTCGACCATCGCCGATGAGGCCACCCAGGTTCACCGACGACCCCGACACGATCACGCCGCCCGGAGGTTCATCGACACCCTCGACGAGATCACTGAAGTTCGACCAAGCACCCGGCACTTCGGCGTGGCGCATGTCGACGCCGACCCGATGTCCCCATCCCCACGACGCCGACGGGTCGACCGAGGATCCCGGTGGCTGCCGGCCGCACCACCCGCGATGCGCGGCGGGCGCCGGGGCGCCGGGCCCACGGCCGGGTGGGTCCGCACATACCCGGGCGAACAATGTCTCGAAGCGACTTGTGGAGGCGGCATGCACACCGAGGACGGCCTGATTCAGAAAGACCTGGAACAGGTGCTGCGCCCGCAACAACGGGAGCCACGTTCGATCCCTTCCACTCAGCGACCTCGAGCCCGAAGCCTTCGAGCGGCTAGCGCAGCGTTCGGCTACGTGTGCTGATGCGGCACTAGAGGCGAGCGGCGGCGAACTGTGCAGCCGTGATGGTCATCCCGTTCGCGGGATACAACGCGTGCGCAACATTGGGGCGCCCCAGAGGGGAACCATCGCAGATGTTGTCGCCGGGAGCGCACATCTCGATTGTCTTAGGCTCGAACAGCGACCCGACAACGATCGGCGGACTGCCTGCATCACGCATAAACCGGTCCGAGGGTTTTCCGAAAAAGACGCCCGCGGCAACGTGGCTCGCCTCATCCGGCGACAACGGCCCGGGTAAGCCTAGATCAGTAGATAATCCGGCTGGATTTCCGTCCGCGGTGACAAACCCTGCCACAGCCGCGCCCTGAGAGTAACCCCCGACCACCATCCTCGTGTTGGGGCAGCTTGACGCCATGAACTGAATCCGAGAATGCATATCCCGCATCCCGTCGACGAAGGTGCGGACAAACGCTTGCCTGTCATCAAAATTGCTACCGGCAGGGTAGTTGACGGCGTACACCCCGATTGACCGCGCCCCCGCGAACAAGCGCAGCGATTCGACGAATGAGAATCCTGTGATGCCCACGCCATCCGGCTGATCGGTACCCCGGGCGAACGCCACCTCGACATCGGGACATGGCTGGGCGGATGCGGGCGGGGGTTCGACCGGTACGCCGAGCAACGCTGCAAACGTCAGCATCGCCGTGCACAGGAATCGAGCAAGCGTACGTGTCGCCATGAGGTAAACACTACTTCAATAGCGAACGCGGCCAGGTTTCCTTTACCGACCCCGGGAAACTCTGGGTGTGGCCCGCACCGGTGACGGCACTGTTACGCGGCTTGAAAAGTATCGCGGCACAGTTCGCTTTTGAGATGTTGCTATGGAACACCCTCGGGTTGTTCGCCTTTAAGGAGAAAGTCGGTCGCGTGACTTCCCGCCCGACCCACGAACCGGTCGGCCATCCCCATCAACGTTCCGCAGAGCCGCACAGCCGTGGCCTATCTCCTGCACGCCCGTATCGACTTGGAACCGATCGCGAAACCGGACGCCGAAACCCAGCTCGCCGACCGCGGACACCCGAACCCCGCCTGCGCACTGACCACCGCACCACCCGTCCGCAACCACCGGCCACCTCAGCCGGGGCCGGAACTCGTGACGATCAGTGGCCGAACTGGGGCCTACTCAGGTGACCACACCCAGACCGACCCCGCAGACATCAGCCCGGAGGCGCCCCCGCCGTCGGTCACGCCGCGATACTGCTCGCCGATCTCCCCCGTCTGTCGGGCGAGCCACGTCAGCTCCCCCACCGCCTCATCCCCGGTCGTCATCAGATCCGCCGACCGGCACTGCGGCCCGCGACGCACACCAATGCCACATCGTTCTCCGCCAACGCCTGCCACAGCTCTTCTACCGCGGACGACCCCATGCCGTCCATTCAATCCCAGCACCACACCAAATGGGTGAACCACAACCATTACGTCCGATACCGGCAGCGCGTCTCCGCATGGGCGGCGATACCGATCAGCGAACGAGGTGGGCAAGGCAAACGCCGAGCGACATACTCGACCGGGCGCTCCCCGCTCACCGGGAAATCACCCCTCCTCGCGGACGGTGCTCACCGCCAGCGGGATGGCCGCGGAGCAACTCGATGACGTCGACGCCAAGTACGTCGCCGCCGGGGTGAAGAACGTGCTCTCGAACCTCAAGGCCCGTCGCGCATGGGAGAACCACATCGGCGCGATCTTGACCCACAAGCAGGCCGTCGACGCCACCGGCTGGACCAAGCAGGCCCTCAGCCAAGCCGTCCGGGACTCCCGGGTCCTGCGCCTCGAGGCCGCCGACGGGACGATCGGCTACTGGTCGGGCGGATTGACCGACACCGCGCCCCACGTCCCGATCCGGGGAATCAAAGACGTCCTGAAGGCGTGGGCGCGCGCCGACGTCCAGGCCTGGACCATCGCCTCGTGGATGTCGAGTCCACAACCCGAACTCGACGACCGCACCCCGAGACAGGCCCTCCTCGACGGCGACACCGCCGACGTCGTCGCGCTCGCCCGGCAGGCAGCGGAACGGTTGGCTTCGTGAGCGCTTCCCGCGCGAGGCAACACCTCGCCGCTCCACCGTCCCCGGACACACTCCGGGGACGGTTCCCTGTGTGCACCGTGCCCGCCGGCACCACGACGTACCGCACCCACGGGGCCAAGTTCGGCCCGTGGTGGTTCGGCACCAGCCTCGGGGGCCGCTTCGACCTTCCCGGCCCCGACGGAACCTGCTACACCGCCGAATCGGAGCTGATCACCCTCCTCGAGACCTGGTGCGGGATCGCGCTCATCCCGAGCCCGGAGATCGCACAACGCGTCATCTCCGCAGTGGTCGTCATCCGAGAACTGCACCTCGCCGACGCGACCTCGAGGTTCGGTCTGCGGATCTCTTCGCGAAACGGGCCGTCGCCCAGGCTTACTCTGCGTCGGTCAATCTCCTCGCTGACACCGGACCGTTCTAGCAAGGCCTCTCGCGTGGCGTGTGATGCCGTGCGCACCATGACAGTCCGGACGAGTCCGGGAAGCTCGAGTGCCATTCGCAGGAGACCACATCGTCGTCGTCGGAAAGATGTAGTCCCAGCTCGGACGCGAACGGGAGAGCGGAGTCGCACGGGTCGATATGAAACACCCGGGGAGCGGTGAACATACCCGTGATGAGGAGAGCAACCACGATTGCCCCACATGGCGCGTCGAAAGAGAAGGCGGCGCGGATCGCGAACTCCGCCGCCAACCGTGGCCGATCCGGCACCGGCCGTAAAGGCGGCAAGTCGTCGTCCTACGAGGACTGGACCGTGGACGAGCTGAAGAAGAAGGCGAAAGAGGTCGGTTTGTCGGGGTATTCGTCGAAACGGAAGAGTGAATTGATCGACGCGCTACGCAACCATTGATGCCCTCCACCCGTACGGACGCACCCGATCAAATTTGGTCCAGGGTCTACCGCAGCGCACGGTCACGACGCGTCGAATAGTGGCGCCTGGAGCGGCCTTCCGGTGGATCTGTCAGTCGGCGTAGCCGATTCGTCCGCGCTGCGGAGTCCAGACCGCCGACTTCGCACCGTCACTCGTTGCCACTGGCAACAGGGTTGGTGCGGAGCGTCCGCTGTTCGTCGGTTTGCCGGACTTGGATCCGTCCGTCACGCACTCGGGTGTCGTACACCTGTTGCGGCCGGGTCGCTGGCCCTCTCCAACCCGACCGTCCGCGACACCTAATCGGCTGCCGTGCCACGGGCATTCGAGGCACCCATCCTGAAGGGAACCCTCGCCCAACGGAGCACCCCGATGGGTGCATCGGTTGCTCAGCGCGACGACGCCGGCCGGGCGGTTCACCAAGAGCACCGATACGGTGCCGACCAGCACGGAAACCATACCCCTGCCGACGCAGGGCACTTTCCGGGGCCGCATCGGTCCAGTCCGACGGGAGGGTGGAGAACGCGGTGGTGTCGACCCCGACCGGCCGCGGAGGTAGTCGACGGCCAGGGCCCGGCGGGACCGGGCCCCGGTCGCGGGGGCACCGTCGCGGACGTTGGTGACGGCCGCGAACCGCAGCGTGTCGGCGATGCCCATCCACGTCCCCCTGCCAGCAGATCGCGGCCCGCGACGACGCCGTCGTCTCAACGGTGCAGCGGTTCGGTGGGGCGGGCGTAGAACTCGTCGCGGTTGGCCGCGACGACAAGGGGGAGGTCGGGGCGGGTATGCCAGGCGAACAGGACCAGGCACATGCGGACGTCTTTTCGTCACCCTCGGCTGAACGGTTGCAGGCCCGAGCGTAGCCGTGCGCCCCCTGTGCCGGCCGAGGACATACCGCTGGCAGGGGGCGGCGGAACGGACCTTCGCGCCGACTTCGACCGGGTAGCCCGCGGCGCCGGTCGACCCGACGTGATCGTCGCCCTGACCGACGGACAGACACCGTGGCCGGCGACGAGGCCGGGGTGTCGGACCGTGGTCGGGCTGTTCCCCCGGCCGAGCTCGTGGAACGAGTGCCGTCCTCACCACGTCTCCGACCGGCCGCCCGAGCGGGCGAAGGTCGTCGAGATCGCTGCGTCGCGGTGAAGGTGCAGCGTCCGCGACGTGGAGATGCTCCGCGACCTCCGTGAACACCTCATCAACGGCCCGTTACGCGACCTGCCTGACAGCTCGAAAAGCGTCTAGGAAAAGATGGAGCCCACCGTGTGACGGCGACGATAGGAATGGACCGGTGACTGAGATGTATGCCGGTGACACGATCCCGGTTTTCTTCCTCTCGGACAGCACCGGGATCAGCGCGGAGACCATGGGCAACGCCCTGCTCCTGCACTTTCCCGACCACCGGTTCGAGCGGACACTGATCCCGTTCATCACCACGCCCGACGACGCCCGCGAGGTCGTGCGCAGGATCGACGCCACGATGGACCGCGGCATGACACCCCTGGTGTTCGTCACGGCCGCGCTCGATGACGTTCGTCACGAGTTGCAGCGGACCCGCGCACCTGTGATCGACTTCTTCGACATGCACATGCAGCAGGTCGAGTCCATCCTCGGCACCCGGGGCGCCCGGACCCCCGCGCGCCTGCACGGCGTGGGCGATGTCAAGCGCTACAACGCGCGTATGCAGGCCGTCGAGTACGCGATCGAACACGACGACGGCCAAAGCGTCCGCACGCTGGACAAGGCCGAGGTGATCCTGGTTGCGCCGTCGCGCTGCGGCAAGACCCCGACGACCATGTACCTCGCACTGCAACACGGACTTCGTGTCGCGAACTACCCTCTGGTCGACGAGGATCTGGTGAGCACCGATCTGCCACGCCCCATCCTGCATCTGCAGGACCGCTGCTTCGGGATAATCACCACCGCGGCTCGTCTCAGCGCGGTCCGGACGGAACGTCGCCCAGACTCGACGTACGCGTCGCTGCGCCAGTGCGCTTACGAACTCAAGCGTGCGGAGGAGCTGTACCGTACGCACGACCTGCCCGTCATCGACTCGTCGGCCAAATCCGTCGAAGAAATGTCCACACTCATCCTGCAAGTGCTCGCACGCAGGGCCCACCGTCACGATTGAGGAGCCCGTCCATGAACAGCAACGTCCGATGGTTCGCCGACCTCGGCCTCGCCGATCTCGAGCAGGTCGGCGGCAAGAACGCGTCTCTGGGCGAGATGGTCCGCAACCTGACCAACGTCGGGGTCCGGGTCCCCAACGGCTTCGCGACGACCGCCGACGCGTTCCGCCGATTCGTGAATCAACCGAGCGCTGCGGGCACCGTCCTGGCCGAGAAGATCAGCGCGCGGCTCGCCGCCCTCGACACCGACGACGTGCAGGCGCTGGCCGAGGCGGGCCGTGAGATCCGTGCGGCGGTCATGGAGCAGCCGTTCCCGACCGATCTCGAGGCCGACATCCGGACGGCGTACGCGGAGCTGTCGGGCGGATCGGACGACGCGTCGTTCGCCGTGCGGTCCAGTGCGACCGCCGAGGACCTTCCGGACGCGTCCTTCGCCGGGCAGCAGGAGACCTTCCTCAATGTGCGTGGCATCGACGCGATCCTGCAGGCGATGCACGAGGTGTTCGCGTCGCTGTACAACGATCGCGCCATCGCGTACCGGGTGCACCACAAGTTCGACCACGACGCCGTCGCTCTGTCCGCGGGCGTGCAGAAGATGGTGCGCTCCGACATCGGCACGTCCGGGGTCATGTTCACCATCGACACAGAGTCGGGCTTCGCCGACGCTGTGTTCGTGACTTCCTCGTACGGCCTGGGTGAGGCCGTCGTCCAGGGTGCGGTGAACCCCGACGAGTTCTACGTGTACAAGCCTGCCCTGCGCGCGGGCCGTCCTGCGGTTCTCAAGCGCGGCGTCGGATCGAAAGCGACCAAGATGGTCTACACCGCCGACCGCTCGGTCGGCCGGACGACGGAGTTCGTCGACGTCGAGCCCGTGGATCGGCGACTGCTGAGCCTCACCGACGCGGAGGTCGAGGCGCTCGCCCGCCAGGCGCTGCTGATCGAGGAGCACTATGGGCGTCCGATGGACATCGAGTGGGGCAAGGACGGCGTCGACGGCGAGCTGTACATCCTGCAGGCGCGTCCGGAGACCGTGCAGTCGCGGGCCGCGGTGACCGGCCAGCAGCGGTTCCGGCTCAACGAGACCGGCACGGTCCTCGTCGAAGGCCGGGCGATCGGCGCCCGCATCGGAGCCGGCGCCGTCCGGGTGCTCGAATCGGTGGAACAGATGCACGAGTTCCAGGCCGGTGAGGTGCTCGTCGCGGACATGACCGACCCCGACTGGGAGCCGATCATGAAGCGTGCCAGCGCCATCGTCACCAACCGCGGTGGCCGCACCTGTCACGCCGCGATCATCGCGCGCGAACTGGGCATTCCCGCCGTCGTCGGTACCGGTGGGGCCACGCGGTCGCTCACCGCCGGTCGCGAGGTGACGGTCTCGTGCGCGGAGGGCGACACCGGTTACGTGTACGAAGGGCTGCTCGACTTCGACGTCACCGAGTCCTCGATCGAGGCGATGCCCGAGATCAGCACCAAGATCATGATGAACGTCGGTACCCCTGAACAGGCGTTCGCATTCTCCCGCCTGCCGAACAGTGGTGTCGGACTCGCGCGCCTCGAGTTCATCATCAACCGCCAAATCGGTATCCACCCGAAGGCCCTGCTCGACTTCGACACCCTCGACGGGCCGCTGAAGGAACAGATCGGTGAGGCGATCGCCGCCTATCCGGGCGCCCGCGAGTTCTTCGTGGACCGGGTCGCCGAGGGCGTCGCGACGATCGCGGCAGCCTTCGCGCCGCATCCGGTGATCGTCCGCATGTCGGACTTCAAGTCCAACGAGTACGCGAAGCTCGTCGGCGGCGAACTCTACGAGCCCGAGGAGGAGAACCCGATGATCGGCTACCGCGGCGCGTCGCGGTACCTGTCGAAGGACTTCGCCGACTGTTTCGCCATGGAATGCGCCGCACTGAACTACGTCCGCGACGAGATGGGCCTGACCAACGTCAAGATCATGATCCCGTTCGTCCGAACCCTCACCGAGGCCGAAGGTGTCATCTCGCTGCTGGCCTCGCACGGCCTTCGCCGCGGCGAGAACGGACTCGAGGTCATCATGATGTGCGAGGTGCCTTCGAACGCGGTCATCGCCGACGCGTTCCTGGACCACTTCGACGGGTTCTCCATCGGATCGAACGACATGACGCAGTTGACGCTCGGGCTCGACCGCGATTCCGCGCTCGTCGCAGACTCCTTCGACGAACGTGACCCCGCTGTGAAGCACATGCTCGCAGCGGCGATCTCGGCGTGCAAGGCGCGCGGCAAGTACGTGGGTATCTGCGGGCAGGGGCCCAGCGACCATGTCGATCTCGCCGAATGGTTGCTCGAACAGGGCATCGAGTCCATGTCGCTGAACCCGGACACCGTCGTCGACACCTGGACACGCTTGGCCGCACTCGGCTGAACCGACCGCTCCCAACGCACTTCGCGCCGCGGAGTGCGTTGGAAGTGACGGTCCTTCAGCCGCGACGGCAGGTCACTCGAGCACGAAGACCGGGATCCGTCGTTCGGTCTCGGTCTGGTACTCCGCATACGGCGGAAAAGCGGCTACCGCCAGCTCCCACCAGTGCTCGCGCTCGACGCCGTCGATCTCACGCGCGGTGAGGTCGCGAACCGTCGCCCCGTCCTGCACCGAGATCTGCGGGTGCGCCTTCACATTGAAGTACCACGACGGGTGGCCGGGTGCGCCGCCCTTGGACGCAACCATCGCGTACCTGCCGTTCTCCTCGACCCGCATCAACGGGACGTAGCGCTTCTTGCCGGACTTCGCCCCGGTGGTGGTAAACAGGACGATCGGACGGTCCAACACCTGGACGCCGTCGGTCGTACCCTGTTCCAGGATCTTCTCGGTCTGGTCACGTACCCACCCCTCGGGGCTGAGTTCTGGCTGATCGCTCATACTCATCGCCAACGCCTCCGAGGCGCTCGCCATTCCATGGCCAGGCCGGAACGGGCGTCGTCGCGCGGGTGCGCCAAAACCCTCGACGAACCCGTGCCGGCGTCAATCGGGTTGGTGGTGGGCACTGTCAAGTTGATTGAAAGGGACAGCGGCGCAGTTGGTTTCGGAGTTGCGGAAGTCTGTCGGATTGTTATCTTTCAGGCGGCGACCTCGGTCGCGGTGACCTCCCGCCAGACCGCGAAGCGGTCGGCCATCTCGGTACGCCATTCGGGTGCCGAGAGCCGGTGGAAATGCGGTGAGATGCCGCTGAACGCGGACAGGAACCGTTGCGCATGCCTGGGTGATGTGAACCGTTTCATCGCCCGCTCGCGTTGCCGGGTCGGTTGGTGCGAGTGCTCGGCCCGATTGTTCAGATACTTCGAGCGGCGATGCTCGACCGAGCCCAGCAGCTCGCAGTGCGCGACGGCGTAGCTGCCCAGTTTGTCGGTGACCAGTACCCGCGGCACATACTCCAGTCCTTTGAGCAGGCGGCGGAAGAACTTTCTGGCTGCCACCGCGTTTCGGCGCGACTGGATCAGCACGTCGAGCACGTTGCCGTCCTGGTCGACCGCCCGCCACAGATAGTGCTGGGTGCCGTTGATACGGAGGAAGACCTCGTCGAGGTGCCACTTGTCACCGGGCCGCACTCGCCGTCGGCGCAGTTGGTTGGCGTAGGTCTGCCCGAACTTGGCGCACCACCGCCGGATCGTCTCGTAGCTGACCACCACACCGCGTTCGAGCATCGTCTCCGCGACTTCACGGAAGCTGAGCGGGAACCGGAAGTACAACCACACGCAGTGGTTGATGATCTCGCCCGGGTAGCGGTGGCCTTTGTACGATGGCATTGGGGTGGTCCCGCCGCATTCTCCCAGTTTGCCGCGTTCACCAACGTGACAGTGCCATTCAGCACAATGGCAACACTATTCGGTCCGTTTGGGGTGCCCTGTGCCCGCATGCTTCAGCCACAACATACGGTGCTCGATGGCCATCACGTACCAGATGCGGCCGCCGGCGGTGACCTCGTACTGCCACTGTTCCATCTCGACGCCGTCGTGCACCCCGGTCGCGAGCTTGCCCTTCAACCGGAGATGGCGCGTCGTCGACTCCCCCGCGACCGTGCGGCGTCGCATCTCCTCGTACGCCACCAGTGTGTTCGCCGGCACCTGCCGGCACAGCTCGTCCCATCCCTTCGCCGCCTCACTGGTCGCGAACCTCAGCTCCCACAGCTCCCCCGCGGCCGGCGGCGCGACCCGCTCACCCCGCTTCGGGCTCACAGCTCCGGCACCGGCACGGCCCCGACATCACCCTCGGACGGCGTCGACAGGATCCGGGCGAGCTCCGGATCTGCGTACACCTCCGCCGTGTGGCGCCACGTCTCGATCGTGCGGGCCGGTGGAGCCGGATTATCGAGCGAGGAACCCGCCCGTAGCGACGCGATCAGTTCGTCGACGAAGTCAACGAGCTCCTCGGACGACAGGTAGCTCACCCACGGGAACGCCGCTGCGACCACTTTGCGGACCAGAACGCCGTCATCGGAGTGCAGCAGGGCGTCGACCATCGCCGTCGCCGCCGCGAACACCTCCCGCTCCTGATCCGCCCGTACCGCCGTCATCAACACCAGATCCTCGTCGTCGCGCCGCGTCACCCGCAACGGCCGCGCCCCCGACCGCTGCCACTCCGACAACGTCGCCTTCCCCTTGTTCTGGATATCCGAGAACGGCACCTCACCCACAGACATACTTTCAATCTACTTTCAAAGTACCCGGTCGGCAAGGCAGCAGCGCGACAGCGTGGGCTGCCCCACCGCGGCTGCAGCACACCCCCACACCCGTCCCCGCCGGCAATAGTCAAAGGACCACCCACTCCCCGGTTTCGGTTCCGGCACCGTCAGGACGGGACCCCTCGCGGGCCACGCACCACGGCTGACCACGTCGGTCACACCCGGCACAATGATGACCATGCCCGCTGCGCGATCTTCGCCCGATACCGCACACCAGGCGGTGGTGGAGGGGGTGCTAGAGCGGATCACCTACGCCAACGAAGACACCGGCTACGCCATCGCCCGCCTGGCCACCGAGCGGTCCGGCCCGGATCTGGTGACCGTGGTCGGACCGCTGCTCGGTGCCCAGATCGGTGAGAGCGTGCGGCTGACCGGTCAGTGGAGCCACCACGCCAAGTACGGCAAGCAGTTCCAGGTGCGCTCCTACACCACCGTGCTGCCCGCCACCATCGCGGGCATTCGCCGGTACCTCGGCTCCGGGCTGATCAAGGGGATCGGCCCGATGATGGCCGAACGCATGGTCACCCACTTCGGTCTCGACATCCTGACCATCATCGAACACCAACCGCAGCGGCTGATCGAGGTGCACGGGCTCGGCCCCAAACGCACCCAGAAAATCGCCGCTGCGTGGGAGGAGCAGAAGGCGATCAAAGAGGTGACGGTGTTCCTGCAGGGGGTGGAGGTGTCCACATCGCTGGCGGTACGGATCTACAAGAACTACGGCGACGCCTCCATCGGTGTCGTCCGCGCACAGCCGTACCGGCTCGCCTCCGACGTGTGGGGCATCGGGTTCAAGACCGCCGACACCATCGCCCACGCGGTCGGGATACCGCACGAGAGCCCCGACCGGATCAAGGCCGGGCTGCAGTACACCCTCTCGCAGGCCACCGACAACGGGTACTGCTACCTGCCCGAACCCAACCTGATCACCGAGGCCGCCAAGATCCTCGAGGTAGACCGGGACCTGATCGGCCCCTGCCTGGACCAGCTCGCCGCAGACCAAGGCGTGATCCGCGAACCGGTCCCTGCCGGTGACGGCAGCGTCCCCGCGGTCTATCTCGTGCCCTTCCACCGCGCCGAGAGCTCCCTCGCCGGCGGCCTGCTCGACCTGCTCAACTCCCCGCCGACAGGCTCGCCGCGTTCACTCGGGTCGACTGGGACACGGCGTTCACGTGGCTGCGGGGCCGGACCGGTCAGGACCTGGCCGACGAGCAGAAGGGCGCGGTCACACTCGCGCTCACCCGCAAGGTCGCGGTGCTCACCGGCGGGCCCGGCTGCGGCAAAAGCTTCACCGTCCGCTCCATCGTCGAGCTGGCCACCGCGAAGAAAGCCACAGTGGTGCTGGTTGCGCCGACCGGGCGGGCCGCCAAACGGCTGGCCGAGCTGACCGGCCACGAGGCCTCCACCGTCCACCGCCTGCTTCAGCTGCAACCCGGCGGCGACCCGAAACACGACCGCGACAACCCCCTCGACGCCGACCTTGTCGAGGTGGACGAGTCGTCGATGATGGACGTCATCCTGGCCAACAAACTCATCAAAGCCATCCCGGACGGGGCGCATCTGCTGCTGGTCGGTGACGTCGACCAGCTCCCCTCCGTCGGTGCCGGAGAAGTACTACGCGACCTGCTGGCCGCCGACACGATTCCACGGGTCAGGTTGACGACGATCTTCCGGCAGGCCCAACAGTCCGGGATCGTGATCAACGCCCACCGGATCAACGCCGCAACCGGCCCGCAGCTCACCGGGTTCGACGACTTCTTCTGGTTCGCCTGCGAACCAGAAGAACACTCGGATCGGCACCCGGCCGAGGAGACCGCCAAGCTGGTGGTCGACATCGTCGCCCGCCGCATCCCCCACAAGTTTCGGGCTGAACCCGCGCCAGGACGTGCAGGTCCTGACACCGATGCACCGCGGCCCCGCCGGTGCCGGCAACCTCAACACGTTGTTGCAGCAAGCGCTCACCCCGCCGAAGGACGGACAACCCGAACGCCGCTACGGCGGCCGGGTGTTCCGGATCGGCGACAAGGTCACCCAACTGCGCAACAACTACGACAAAGGCAAAGCCGGGGTGTTCAACGGCACCGTCGGCGTCGTCACCGCCATCACCACCGAGGACCAGACCCTGACCGTGCTCACCGACGAGGACGAATCCATCGACTACGACTTCTCCGAACTCGACGAACTCGCCCACGCCTACGCCGTCACCATCCACCGCTCCCAAGGCAGCGAATACCCGGCCGTCGTCATCCCCCTCACCACCTCGTCCTGGATGATGCTGCAACGCAACCTGCTCTACACCGGGATCACCCGCGCCAAACAACTCGTCGTCCTGGTCGGCTCCCGCAAAGCCCTCGCCGCGGCGGTCCGCACCCCGGGCGCGGGCCGCCGCCACACCGCCCTCACCCACCGGCTCTACACCAACCGACACCCCAACAACACCCCACCGGACCGCCCTGCACCCCGACCACCCGACCGGCGTCAGCCGATCCACTCGAACAGATGACAATGCCCCAGATCCTCGACGCCGGCGCGAGCGCCTCGTCCACCAGCACCACCGGGCTGGTGGGATACGCAACCCGCGCCACGAACCGTGGCGACCCCATCGGCGGTCAGGATCTCCCCGAGCGGCCGTTCACGTGACCATGCCCGACGAAATCGTCCGGCCACCTCCTAGCCCCGTCAGCGCAGATCGAGATGCAGTCGTAGTGCTTCCTCGAGCGCTGCGAGTGTTCTCGCCCCGAGCCTTCCGACAGGTTCGGCGTCCAGGCTGCGCACGGACACCGAACGTAGTTGTTCCGCTTGAGCTTTCGATGCTCTGGTCAGACCTGATTCGTCGGGTTCCACGAGTACCTGGAACGGAAAGATGTGCGCGGTATTGGTGGTCAGCGGAACAACGGTGACCACACCTCGGCCGAGGTTTTCGGCGGTCGCGTTGGCACGATCGTTGCTCACGACCACCGCCGGCCGGCGCTTGGCCGCTTCGCTCCCCTGCACCGGGTCCAGATCGACCCAATGAATCTGTGCGCGGCGGATCATTCGGCGTCGGCCGTGGTGACGTCCCACGCGTCATCGGTGTCGCCTTCGGTGAAGGCGGCGGCGTAGTCACGTTCGAGTCCAGCCGCCGCGAGCAGGCGGACAGCGGCTTGGATTCCCGCCGACCGACCCTGGAGACCGTGATCACGGACGTACTCGTCGAGGACGTGGGCATCCTCGTCCGGGAGGCTGATCGTGAACTTTACGGTCATACTCAAAGCATACCGGAGTATGACTCGCCGGGAGACAATCCGGGGTCATGGGGCACCACACGCCACGCCTGCTCGCGCTCGCGCTCGCTTCCCGATGGCGGAGTGCTCGACAGGTATTCCACACCCGGCTTCGGCCGCCGCCGGCAGTGTTGTCGTCGACGTGTCGTCGACTTGGCTGGGCGTCCAGCGGGACCGGAGGGCACCCTCGGATTCCACGGCACCGATGACCGGTCCGCCGCCGAACTCGCACGACGACACGATGATTGAGCGGGTCGGTCCGGTGCCTCGGCCTGGATCCGCTGCTCACCGTTCCTGCGACAGTCTCACGAGAGCACGCCTTCCGGGCTGGAACCTTGTGCTCCGCGGCGGGTTCATACCGGGGTCGAGCACCTTGGGCGACCATCGGGCACCGTCACAGGTGGCACGGGGCGAGCCGACCCTCAGCCCACGCGGATGCCCGCGTCGGCGAGGAACTCGCGGGCACGACCGAGCTGGCGGTCCGTGGAAAAGGCATACCACTGGTCAGCGAGGCTCTCCTGATGAACGAGGTCGCGGAACCGGCCAAACGCACCCCTGCCCTCGATCGCCCGCTCCAGCCGCTCCCGCAGCGCCGCATCGTGGCACCGCTCCGCGAAGGCCGCCATGTCGCGCCAGCCGTCCCGGGAGCCGGCGCGGTCGAACCGGAGCCACCGGTCCGGCTCGACCTCCACGTCGACGGCGGCGTCCTCCCCGACCATCCTCGGGTCGGTGCTGCACTCGTCGTACACCTGTCCGGTGCGCAGGTCGACGTAGCCGCCGGTCGACATGCACGGATCCCCCTCCAGTTCGGCACCGAGCATCTCGAGGTCGACCGGCACCACCCGCCCTGCCAGGGGCTCGCTGCGCAGACATGCGAGCAGGTCCTGCGCCAGCACCTCGTCACCCGCGCCGGCGCGCCAGGTCAGCCGGTTGATGACCGACACCGTCACCGGCTCGGCCTGTTTCCGCCGCTGCGCCAGCGCCATCGGTATCCCCGCCCCGACCTGTTGCAGCGCGTCGTCGACGTCCCGGCCGTGCACCGCGGCGAGGAAACGGACGGCATCGGCTGCTGCGATCGCTGCGCGCAGCTCCGACACGTCGAGCGCAGGCACCTGCCCCCGTCCGGGCCACACGTGCAACAGCATCGGATGAGGCTGGGTGGGTCGGCGCGGTGCTCGGCTGTCCCCGTCGTCGCCGGCCCATCGGCGCCCGTACTGGTCCGGGATGGCGCCCCAGCCCCAGTACGGCAACGGGGCGTCGGGACGGATTCCCAGCACCTGCACGGGGTCAACCTTCTCCTCCCCGACCACACACCGGTGGGTCCAGTCATCACCCAGGTCGAAGGTGAACTGGAACTCCGCACCGGGTCCCAACAGCCGGGCGACCTCGGCCGACTCGATATCCACCGATTCGGTGATCGGTCCACCGACCGACGACACCATCTCGGCCCCGGTCTCCGCGTCGGTGACCACTCGACCGTCGGCCAAGGTGAACATCGACAGGTGCGACCGGTCCCAGCGGGCGAAGGCGTCATTGACCGCATTCGCGAGGTCCATGAAGGTGTGCGACGGCCCGACCGCGAAAACCCGACCGGGCCACGGCCACAATTCCTCCCCGCGCCCACCCAACAGCTCCACCGTCACCGACAACCACGTTCGTGCCATACCCCGACAATGGCACGCGAGCCGCGGCACCGCCGCCCACAGCCCGCGAACAGCGCACAGCGACCGCTCAATCAATCGGCAGCCGTAGCCGTGACCGAGCTCGGCGAACACGTCCCCGGGGCCCGGCCGAGTCGTAACCCGCGGCCTGCGTGCGCACATGCGGCGGGAGCGGCCCGACCCTGTCCGACACACCAGCGCCAGCACGAGACCCGGTCGCGCCCTGCTCGGCACGTGTGGAACCCCCCGCCCTGCTCCGGATCGGGTGTTCTTCGTCTGTTGCCACGCCGAGACCGGACCGTGTGCACACGCGCCCTCCGGGGTGATCCGCAGCTCGTCGAGCTGGTCCCGCCACGCGGCCGGTGCGATCTTGTGCGCGCCGGTCCTGTGCGCGTGCGCACAGATCACCGCGACCGACAGTCGACCGGCGCGGGCCCCGACTTCCCGGCGCACGGAGTGCACCCGCTCCGCCGACGATTCCCGTCGCGAGACGGGTGACCAGTGCGTGGCGGTTCGCCGCGACCGAGGTGCCCGACCCCGACGATCGGCGTCACGGGCCCTGGACCCGTCCGCCATGGCGGATACGGGCAGAGCGGAAGCTCCCCGCCGCTGTCGCCACCGCCGAGTTGGCTGATCCCGGCCGCCGTTCCGGCTATGAGCAGTCCTGCGGCGCCGAGGGCGGCGACGGTCTTCTTCCCCGGTCCACGCCGACCGGAGGGCGATGGTGCCGGCGGCGTGAGCCGCGGTGGGGTGGGCGGGGGCTCGCCGGGCGCCCCATCGCCGGTGCCCGGCGGGATACCGGCGGTGGGTGCGCCGTCGAGGAGGTCGATCACGGCGGGGCGCCGTGCCGGTGTGAGGCTGAGGGTCGGTTTCTTCATTGGTGTTACCAGAGCGACCGCGGCGGCGGCGAGCAACACGGTAGCCGTGCAGCTTCGTCAGCACGTCAACGACCGTCTCGTTACCGGCGGCCGCCGAGGTGAGGCGCTGGGAGTACACAGCGACGGCTGCGGCGACGACGGCGATCGGCGAGCGCGGAGTAAAACGGCGGATGCGGGTCGGCTGGCCGTCCTCGCCGACCTGACTGCCGCGACCGTCGCCGGAATCGCCGAAGATGTCGCGCCACGTCGCGACCAACCAGTCCTCAAGTGGGTCGTGATTTCCGCTCACCGCCTGTGCCTTTCGCTCGTCTCGACCTCTCCTGAACATCGGCGGGGGAGGTGTCTTTCAGCACAGTGACAGAAGCCCGCGATTTTCCTCAACGGGGTGTCCCCCTCGGTCGACACACCCCAGGGGGTGACGAACACCGCTCTCACGCAGGACCCTCAGGCCGGATCGACGAACCCTCAACGTGCTCGACTCGCGCCCGTGAAGGGCGCCCTGTTCATGCTGTGTGAGCGTTGGTTGCGTCCGCCCGTCAACCCGCTGTGCCGGGTGCTGATCGGCACGCTCGTGCGAGCGCTCACGGGCGTTCACCGAGTGCTCTGTAGGGGCCGGTGCGCCGCACTGTTTTCGGCGCTCGTGCGAGTGCGTGTTCGAGTGCCGTTTCGAGCGCTTCGCCGCGCGCCTCTGCGGGCGGTTGTGCCCGCTCGACCGAGCGGTGCTGTGAGCACTACGGAAACCGTAGGCATGCGTCGGCGACGAGTGCGCGCCGCGGCACTGGTCCGAGCACTGCGCATAGCGTTCCACATGGGCGTTCCGAATAGCATTGGCGCTGAGCGCAATTCTGGATTACACTCCCCCCAAGGAACGCCGGGGGGAGTGACCCCCGGAGGGGGTGGGCCCGGGAGGCGCTTTTTCGGGCGCTCGAATCCACCGCCGAAATCCACCGCCGAAATCCATCGCCGAATCCGGCGCCCGTTCTCACCGCACATCTGAGCGCTCCTCCACGCACCGGCGCCACCGGTGCTCGATCCACTCGCTGCGGATCTGCCGCGGCAGCCCGTCTGGGCGCGGCCTCCGACGCCGCCGTTAGCACCGTATGCTCAACCCGCCGACCTCGCGCTTGCAGAGCAAGTGTGTGTACCCATCGCTCGACTTTCCATGGCACGCCTCTACGCCACGCTCTAACCCCTACGCCCCATAGCGTCCTGACGGCCGCAACGACACCCGGGCCGCCCCACCGTGCGAGTCAATCGCGGGGAACCCCCTCACGCGCAGCGTGATTACCGGATGTCCATCGAGGTCACGTGGGCCCCGCCGCGCCGCAACTGCGCACCCGTCGCTGGAAACGACACTCCCGATACCCCACCGCCCCGTTGGCCTGCGCCGATGACCGATCCCGGCGCGGACACCCATTGAGATGAAATGCGAGATCGACTTACGGTCGTGCCCATCCACATTCAGGTGCACCGAATCTCAGCGATGGAGAGTGCTCATGCCCCTGTCGTCCGCAGTCGTCGACCTCGCGATCGCCCCCACCCCGGGCATCGACGTGCACGCCCAGGACACCGAAGCCTCCACCGGCGGCCTGCGCGCGTGGATCGGCGACAACATCATCTTCACGATCCTCGCCCTGATCGCTTGCGTCGTCGGTGGCCTGCGCGGCAACCTGTCGAAGGTCTTCACCGTCGGTGGCCTGTCCCTCGTCGGTATCGCGTTCTTCTCCCTCGCGAGCAGTGAGAGCGCCGCGACCGGCATCGGCAACTGGCTACTCGGCCTGTTCGGCATCCGAGTGGTCTGACCTGCCGTGCCCGATCACCCACCGTCGACCGAAGGGAGCCGACCGAGATCGACAACGACGACCTGCGGCACCGGGTGGATCAGCACTACCTCGGCCCGACCGGGTTCACGCTGCCGTTCCGGATTCGCTACGCGGCGCTCGGGGTCGGGGCCGCGTTCATGGTCACCGTCTTCGTCATCGCCCGCGCCGTCGTGCACGTGCCGCTGGGTTTCAAGTCCCTCGTCGTGATGGTGATCATCACCATCACGCTCACCGCACGGGTGACGAACGTTCGTCAACGCCGACCCCCCGGTCCGGTCGGTGATCCGAGCCGCGTGGAACGACCTGAACGCACCGCGCCCGCCGAAGCCCGGCCAGACCGTCGTGCTCCGCATTCCCGCCATTCCCGCGCTGCCGGCAGCGCGCATGCCATCACACCGATCGAAGGCGAGTCCTCCCGATGACTGCGAGCCCGACAACGAGATCGCCGCACTGTTCGATCCGAACCTCGACGAGCCCGAGCCGGCCATCGTTCCGCCCAGTGCGTTGCTGCCGTCGTGGACAGCGGCGATGGCGGAGAACCGATCGGCCGCCGCACCGGCCCCGACCCCGGGATTGGCATGGTCACAGGCTCCGAACAGCAACATCACAGCTCCCGCACCGGTCGTACTGCCCTCCCCCGCACCTGATGCGGAGCCAGAAACCACAACGAAAGACAGACGGCGCGAAAAGAAACGCGACCGCGGTCGCGACCCGGAGGCGGAGTTCACCAGGCAGGCCGCGGCGGCGAAGAAGGGACCTCTCGGGTCTGTCGGTGCGCACCGAGGGCTGGTACCTCGTCGTCGGCGCGTCGCCGGAGGAAGCGAAGGAGAATGTCGCGCTGGTGCAGGAGATAAACGCGCCGCGGATTCGCCTGGAACAGGAACACGGCCAGTACCAGCTGCTGCGCGAGTTCATCCCGGGTGAGCCGCTGGCGAACATCGCGCACTGCCGGCGGATGAACGTCGAGGCGCTGTCGGCCGGGATGGCGGCGGTCGGTGACCGGATCGGTGACCGCACCGGCGTGGTGGTCGGACAGACCGCGTCGATCGCTCCGCGGCCCGCGGTGTGGGATCTGTTCGCCGCGCACGAGAAGAAGCACAAGTCCGGTTCGACACCGACCGTCGCGGTGCCCGGCTCGGGTAAGACGTTCCTCGGCTGGATGCTCGTTTACCAGGCGGTGCGCGCAGGTGCCTACGGTGTGGTGCTCGACCCGTCGGGGCCGCTGACGAAGCTTGCGCAGCCACCCGAGTTCCGGGGTGTCGCCGAGGTGCAGGCGCTGACCGGTCGCACCTCACGTCCAGGATCGCTCAACCCGTACCGCGTGATCGTCGACCCGCGCCGCGACGACCCGGAGTACGACCCGTCCAATCCCGACGACGCCGATCCGGTCGCTGCGGCGCAGTCGCAGTCGCAGTACAAGGCGGATCTGCGAGCCTCGGAGGCCGAACGGATCTCGGTGTCGGTGTCGGTGTCGGTGTCGGTGTCGGTGTCGGTGTCGGTGCTGAAGATGATGCTCACCCCGTCACGGCTCGAACACCAGTGGACCGAGACGGTCCTACAGACCGCGGCGCACATGGTCGGCGGTCGGCGCAACCACAACACGAGCGAAGTGCTTACTGCCATCGCCACGATCGGCGAAGGCAAGGACGAGAACAACGTCGACCTGATCTCCTGCGCACGGTCCATCCACCAGGACCTGGCGATGATGTCCCAGCTCGCCGAGGCCCGAGTTCTCTTCCCCGATGAGGGACCCCTCGGGGACGGCGAGGACATCGACCGCAACGTGCGCCTGACCGTGCTGACAATGCCGGGCCTGCAACAGCCCCCGGAGAGCACCGACCCGGCACAGTGGACCCCGCAGCAACGGATGGCCGGCCCGCTGAGGCACATGGCGGCGTGGATGGCGAACCGGCTCGTCTACGAGCTGCCGCGTTACGAACGCAAGGTGCTCTTCCTCGACGAGAACAAGTATCTCGAGCAGACCGGCGCCGAACGCACCTTGAATCTGCGGATCGCCTGCGACAGCCGCAAGTGCAAGGTTCGCGCGCTGGTGTGCTCGCAGCTGCCCGACGACTATCTCGGCGTCGACGGCACCGACAACAAGTCCGCGCTGACGTACGAGGTGATCATCGGTGATCTCGGCGCCAACGCCCGCGCGATCGAAGGTGCACTCAAACTGCTGAACCTTCCGCTCGGCGAGGGCTATGAGTCGCTACTGGCCAGCCTCGGCGGCGGCGAGGACACCCTCGACGAGGACACCGACACCGAGCACCTGGACCAGGCCCGCCGGTTCATCGCGCAGAGGGCCGACGACATCGAGCTGATCCGTTCGGACTGGACACACTCTGTGCACCCGGCCCACGTGTTCGACGCCCTCGACTCGCGGGCGACCCGCGCCGCGATCGGGGGGTGCGGCATGAGCCTGCTGCGGCCCGGAGCCGCACGGATCGGCCTTTCTCCCCTTTCCTGAGCCGTTTCGGGTGGCGTACGGGGCTCGTAGGGCGTGTTCCGGTGGTGCTGATGCCGGCCGCGGTGGCGCTGATCGGACTCGGTGGCGCTGTCGCGTCGGCCGGCGGATTCGACGCCAAGACGTCCCGTCGCCGCAATTCCCGAACGACGTTGTCGAGACCACCGTCGACTCGACCAGCGCCGACCGGCCGACCACCGGCGGCACCGGCTATCAGACCTATGGACGGGCCGGGCTCACGTGCAATCCGATCGCCAACCGTCGCGTTCGACAAGGCGGGCCACACATCCCGCTACCGTGTGCGCATTCTACCGGCCGAGCCCGGGGCCACACATCGCAGCCGCTCTCCGGGCGAAAGACGCCGGAATGCGGTGATCGCCGACCCCCTGCCACGGCGCGCCAGGCAACACGGTGTTCGCGACAATTCCGTTGCACGCAGCCGCATCGCCGGGAGGTGCAACAACGTGCGGGAGCCAGGAGCGACGCCGACGCACACGTCGTGGCCGACAGGTGCGCACCGATTCTCATCGACTGCAGACCGTTGCCTGCCGACAGCCCCGAAGCTGAGGCGCTCGACGTTGCTGCTCGGACACACGAGACTCCGATCCGGGGCTCAGCCCTCGACCGCCCACTCGGACGCCAGAAGGTGCGTCACCGAAAGGAGGTGGATACCTCGGGTCGCACCTCAGTCGACGAGGCACCCGACCCGATTCAGATGCTGTGTTGCCGATCATCTGTCGAGGACCGCGTTACCGAAAGATCAGCCCATGAGCATCGATGGGGTACGCGTTCACATCGAAGTCGTAGTCGCCGTGCACACCACGGATATATCCACCCCAACCGGCGCCGCTGTTGCAGATGTGGTCACCGCCGCCGAGCCACCCGTTGCATACCTGGAGCGCGGGCAACCCACCGTAGTCGTCGTTCGCACCGCCGAGTGCCGGCACCCACCCCAGATCGGTAGCCGCGAATCCCCGGCCGCCACCGGGGTCGGCAGGCCGCTTGGGATCACCGATCAACACGATGCTGGCCTTGCCACGGAATTCCCTGCCGTTCTCGGTTGCCCACAGATGCACCACCGCCGCACCACCCGAGAAGCCCACCGGGTGGATGAAGTCTCGAGGACATGCCCGCGCATGCGCACGGATGAGCCGGTCGAGTTCCCTCACGCCGGAGCGGGTATCGAACGAGTTGTACCGGACGCGCTGGTCCTCGTTGAGGAATCCCACAGACTCGTTGTTGGTCAACCCGCCGACGACGACGTCCCAGGTGCCACCACACGGGTCTGCAGCCGAGGCCACTGTCGGGGCCACGACAGCAACACCCGCAGCAATGCCTAACGCCGCGAGTGCTGTTCCTACTGCCATTGCGGACCTGCGAATCATCTGCCTGCCTTACTGTTGGGCCACATGGGTACGGGCGGGATCATTTGGATGAAAGGACGATTGGGTGCGGAGGGCGCACCGGCGAACGGTTCGCTCGCTCCACCGATCCCGGGCCAACCCGTATGCTTCAAGTCGACAGGACCGGGCCCGGATCGTGGAGACGAACGTGACCGCTCACGCGTGTCTCGGACCGTCGGTCGAGACCCCGCCGGATGGCCCGTCGTCGACCGGGCCGGGCACGGCACCTCACTGTGTCCATTCCTGAGTCCTGTAACGACATTCGCCGCCGAGCCCGGCACCGGACTCGGCTGGACAGGGAATCGTCCACGGGTGCCGGGGAAGCCGGATCAGGATCGGATGTCGCTCGAACCTGTGTCGCACGCACCGACCGCACGCAAGAAGGTCACGGGATCGACGGCACCACTGCTGTGGATGCGCAGGTGCAGATGTGGACCCGTCGAGCTACCTGTGTTGCCCGTGGCGCCGATCTCCTCACCGACACGGACATGATCCCCCACGCCGACCCACGTCTGGGACAGGTGACCCATCTGAATCCGCTCGCCGGTATCGGATTCCAGCTGGATGTAGGTTCCGTATCCGCCAGGATCATTCGGTCCGGCAACCGAGATCGTGCCCGACGTCGGCGCATGGAGTACGGTACCCACGGTGACGGCGAAGTCAGTGCCGTCGTGGCCGACGTGGAACCCCTGCGACACCGGACCATTGACCGGCCACTCCCAGTCGCACCCCCGGGGTGTCTCGGACGCGTCGTGCGCGCTGGCCGTACCCGAATGAAGTACTCCGCCCAGTGTTGCGAGAGCACTCGCTCCCGCAACAATGGCGATCACACGCCGTGCGGTAGAGACACTCTCCGCCCTCTGTTTGCCCATGATTCTTCCTACGTCGGTCGAGATGGTCAGGAACATCTCGACCGCGACCGCACCTCTGTGTGCGTCGCCGCGTACGGTATGCAGTGACAGCTTCCGTCAGACGAGACCTCTATAACATCTCGGTCACGAACCCGACGAGCAACGTCCGAATTACCCGTGCACATACCTATTTTCGGAATAGTCAGATGGTTCCGCCGTCGTACCGACCAGTTGGTGCCGACACCCGATGGAGGCACCCCGCGGGCGACTTCCCGAGAAGTGAGGCCGGTGGGCACGCACACCCGTCGGCACCGTTTGCCACCACTCGACCGATCTCAGCGACACCAGAAGAACCCATATGGCATGGATCACATCACCGCGATATGTGGGAGGCGGATGCCCTACCATTTCCCTCACGCCGGAACACACCCATCGCAGGGTGGATCGACTGGCCAAACCCACACGGGCTAGCGGAGATTGGCACACGCCGTCATACCTCAGCCTCCGACCGGGCAAGAATTTCACACGCAGTCAACGCCCGAGGAGACACCGTCGAGGTCAACCACCCCAGTACACCGACACGTAACCGTGCCACCCCACCGAGAGTGCCCTTCGCCCTACCACGCAGCTGACGGCAAGCGAAGTCAGGGCTCACGCTCGACGGCGTCCTGTTGCACATCCCGACGAGGCCCGGCCGGAACGGACTACCGCTCCGACCGGGCCGCATCGGCTCACCCAGCGGACACCACCTTCCCCGCACCATCCGACCATCTCGTAAATCACTGCCGCCGAGCTGGTTTCAACTTCCGGCAACCTTCACGACTCGGTCTGTCAGCCGGCCGCTGACCGTCTCGCCCGTGGCACTGTCAGCCCGGTATCGAGCGGACCGTGGCCTCACAGACTCTCCAGGACGGGATCGGAAGGATGAGCACGCTCGGAGGGACGTTCGGATGATTGCCTCGGACCGTCGGTCGATCGGAACGGGCGTTGAGTCGGGCAGCCCTCGTGATCTCATGTGTGCGCGAATTGGGTGGGGCGGGTGGACTCGGGGATCGTCGCGGAAGCGGCGCCATCGGGCCGGGCCGTCGTCGATGAAGACCGGGTGGGCATCGAGCCGGGAGGCGGCATCGGGGTCCGAGCAGGGGTGGCCGGTGGTCGATCCGCGACGCACCTGTGACCGTGCTCGTGCGGTGTGGAAGGAGCGGGAATGGCCGATGCGATCGTGGATTCGATGGTGGCCGTGGTCGTTGTTGCGCAACTCGTGATCCCCGTCGCGTTCGGCGTGGCGGTACGGGCAGACGCGAAGGCCCGTCGCTTCTCGAACGCTCGGGCGTCCGATACGAACGGTGGGCGATCGGTCGCCGACGCGGGTGGGAGGTGCCAGCGGTGGCGGCACTTCGCAACGTGGGCGTGGCTGACCTGCGGCGGCGCATCGCTGGTCACGGTGGTGGTCGTGAGCATCCTGATCTGTATCGGGTGAGGACGGCGTGGACCGGACCCGCACGACTGGTCGGGCAATTGTCGGTGCGGTCGGGCCGAGATGGCTGACGTGGACCCCAGTTAGTTAGGCCCGCCTCGACCGGATCGACATCCGCCCGGACATCGCCCCCGGCGACCGCCGAGCCACCAGCTCCGCATGGGTCGCATTGCATCGATCGCGGCCATCATCGCGCGAATGTCAGGTGGTGCCGGGCACCATGCCACCGTCCCCCGCGAACGCACATGGGAATCTTCCGAAAGCCTCGAGCATCGACGATGCCCGCTCGGGGTGATCGTCCCGACTCCCGGCATGGGATCACTCGAGATACCCCACTGAGCGATCACGCGGCATCAGCCACACGCACCGCCGAAACCTCACTGCCACCGCCACCGCCGACGCCATCGCTCACACAGACGCCGAACACCGGAAGCCTGTCCCCGCGGTCCTTTCGGCGCAGGGCCACCCGGCCGTGCCGCATCGGCGCTTCGCCGACGATCCAGGCATACAACCACGGCCCGACATCGAGGGCGACGATCGCCACGATCGCAGAAACCGTCCTCGTCGCTCGACCCACCCGGTTCGAGCTCCACGGCTCTCCACGAGACAACCGTCCCGAAGCCATCCGCAGCCGTGATGGCGCTTGCCGGGTGTAGCAAAGGCAGCGCGGACTCCGGGGCGAACTCGGCGCACTGAAGCAGCCGGCCGACACCCGGTCCGGCGCAATAGAGATGACATCGCACGCGCGGTCCTCGGTGCGAGGGCAGGCAAGCTGAACCCACCCACACCTGATCACCACCGGACTCCGAACAACGCTTGCGGGGAGGGACTTTCAGTAACCCCACAGCCACAATAGGACCCGGAGAGTGCGACGCTCGAGCATGCGCCGCCACCGCTTGCCGGCCCTCGCGCCGCCCACCGTCGGAGGAATCGACGTGGCGACTCCCTTGTTTTCCATTACTCGGCGACACGCATAATTTTGATCTCGCGTTTCGAGTTACCGAATCGAGATAGGTCGGCGTTCGAACCAGAAAATGATCTTGAAACGCATTGCCCATTCGCAGCGAATTACATCCATGGGATACCCGCGAGGGAATCGACGCGGCGGAGACAAGGATGAGCAGTTCCAGTGCAGCGGAAGGGGCCCGCACACTGAAACACGGACCCCTCCTGCCACGAAAGGGCCGGTTACGCTACTGGCCAGCTGCTACTAGCCGCTGAGCGACCCAGCAGAACCCGAGAAGAAGTCGAGGGCGCCGAGAAGGGTGGAGACGTGCGAGAAGAAGTCGGCGAGAGATGCGAGGTCCATTTGTAACTCCAGTTCGATTTGTTCAGAGAATCGTGACGCACAGCACACGATGTGAATCTTTATACCGGTCCGATAACAATTCCGCAATACGATTAGGTCAGGCAAACAAGCAACGACCGAGTTCCGGCCCAACCCGAGAAGGGGGCAGATCATCGGCGAACCCGACACCTCGGCGAGTCGTAGCGAACCGGGCGCTGAGGAACACGACAAGCTCCTCGGGGTCGATGGCGTCAGGGTCGAGCAACTCGATCGGCCGACCACGCTGCCCCGGTGCGCACTCGGTTCGATGCCGCCGAATATCGATGGAACATGCTGGATTGCAGGACTATTCGAGACACTACGGCGACAAAGCCTCGTGCCGGAACGCGAATCAATGATGGATTTCGCCCCGCCATTTCCGAAACCCCATCAGTTTCCGCCGGGGCTGAAGGAATGCCCTATTCCGCTGAACGCAGACCGCACTTGCCTCACCTGGCCGGGCGGCGAGGCGTGTCATCAATCGTTCCCGGACCCTGGTCGGCCGACGCGAGTTCTCGGCACGGTTGTACCGCAGGCCCGAAAAGATGGCGTGTGCTGCGTCACAGTATCCGAATTCCCCTGCCCCAGTTCCTACACTCGTCGTCGCATCGGCTCTCCCCCACATTCGAGCCGGTGCCGCGACCCCGCCAGCCGACCCCCAGTGGTTGGCGGGGTTCGCGCACCGTCAATCCCGACGCACGATCGCCGGCGTATGTTCGGTGTGACGCGCGCTCGGTCGGGTCTCGAAGGTTCGCCCGCATCGCGCACCGACAGTCGCCACGCTTGGCCTTCTGGTGATGTGACGGCACGACCCCCGGCGCATGAGCACGCGCCCGGGGTCGACCACACCCCTACCTTCGCGGGAGTCCGCGCCTCACCGGCTGTCGGTCAGGCGCGATTGTCAGCCGGTGAGGCGCCCAGCGATCAACGCCTCGATGCCGCGTGAACTGGGGAGGTCATCGTCGGGAAGTGCTCGAACAACGTCCCGTTCTTCCCACCCCACACTCGCTTGCGGAAGATCGCCCCGTCGGTGGCCCGGTCGAACAGTGCGGGTGAGAGCAGCAGGTAGTTGATCTTGTTGCCCGCGGTGCCGTTGGCGTAGGTGCCGGGCCGTCCGCCGTCATCGAACCCGGCAACCTCCGCAACATCGCGAAGGTCGGTGTCGGCGGGCAACGGGGCACGGGGTTCGCTGTCGGGGGTGTCGTTGAGGTCACCGGCGGCAGCGATGAACTCCACCCCGCCGGAGCGGAGGTGCTGATAGATCTCGGCGATCCGCCCGGCCTGCCGGCGGCGCAGCGCATTGTTGTCCGCCGGCCGACCGTAACCCTTGCTCTCGAGGTGATTGACCAGCACCGTCAACGACTCTCCCGCCAGGGCGCTGTCGTCGGGGAAGGCGAAGGTGCACTCGGGGCAGTCGCGGCTGAAGATCGGGCGTCCCGTCGGTGCCAGATCGTCGACATGTGAGCGGATCCCCCGCAACGGATACGCCGCCACATGCCGGGACAAGACCCGGGCAAGCGCCGCCATCACCGCGCTCACCGACGATCCGGGCCGCCCAGTCTGAACGACGACCTCATGCTGCCGCCGCCGGCCCCCGTCTCCTCCCCACCGCACTCGCCCGCACACTGATCCACCGAAACCGTTTGCGGCACTGGACACACGAATGGAAGCAACTCGACAACCCACCGCGATAACCACACGCAGTCAGGTACCCCACCTGGTGACGGCGGCGGGGCGGGGCGCACCGACCCCACACCTCATCGCCGTATGCAAGCGAGAGCCGCGCGATATCGCACTGAACGTCGCTCAACTTCCGCTTAGTTTGGGTGGGGCGGGTTCGATGCCACCATCGTCAGCGAAGACCACACGCCCGTCGTCGGCCGCGACCGCCCACGCCCGCACCGGAGCCCAACTCATGACCATCGGCATCCGCTTCCGTGGCGTCATCTCGTACTGAGGGCGGCTCCGTCTGTGTCAGGTCGGCGGACCGACAACCCGGACCGACCGCGGAAGCGGTTGTACCGCAATACCGCAACGTTTCGCTGCCGCCGCGAACGTCTCCGGACGAGGATCCGCAGGCCAGGACGCCTCCCCGGCAGGACCGAAGACGGCGGCCGCATTCGCCGCCGGACCTGTGGTGAACCGGGTCTGGTACCGGATGCCGTCGAACCCGGCATCGAACGCCGCCGCCCACGCCCGGGGCACGTCGTACGGGGTCATCGAACACAACTCCCGGGTGAGCCCGAACCCGGCAGCCGCGACGGCGCAGGTGTCCGCGAGGTCATAGGTGCCCGGTACCCGCAGCGTCGACAGTGCCCGCTCGGCGGCGAAGTCGTGGGCGATCACCCCGAGCGAGGCCAATGCCTCCCCCACCGTCTCCCGGATCGCCGTCGTCTCGTCGAACGCGACGTAACACGTGCCCCGTGGCGCGGCCAGATCGAATCGTCCACCCCCGGACGAGGAGAACCACCACGGCCCGTTCGACACCCGGTGGCCCCGGTGGACCTGCCGGCGCCCGGTCAGCCGCCAGCCGGGAAACCCGGTCAGGGTGCGCGTTCCGGGCGCCTGCAGCGCAACGTCCTCCCGGGTCACGCAGCCCACCGTCGCACGTCCGCGCGGGCCGCCGCCAGGACCGGGTCGACCCAGCCGCCCTCGGCCAACCAGGCCACGGCGGTCTTACCGCCGAACCCGTCCTGCGGTGCCCGCAGCCACAGCGCACACGTCCACGGGTCCGCCCCCGCCCGCAACACACGCCACACCTGCACCAGCGCCGGGTCCACGGTGCCGCTGCTGGTGAACTGCCACACCGGGTAGACCCACTGCCCCTCCTCGAGTTGGCAGGCGATCACCGCATTGGTCGCGACCTTCTTGCTGACGGCCTGCCGGCTGACCTTCCACCACCGGGTCAGGCCGGCCGTGTCGTAGAACGGGCCCACGACCTGGTCGTAGACATGATGGGTGGGAAGCGCGGCCGACATCGCATCGGCGATCGCCTGCACGTCCGCGAACGCGTCGGCGGGCACCCCTGCCTCAGCGGCCGCCGCGAACGTGCGGTGCACCCGCTGCGACAGCTCCTCCATCAACTGCTTTTCCTGCTCCACCAGCGACGTCATCACCAACCCCACTATCGTGCGTCAACTCTGTCAACCACAAGCTTGACTCAAAGGGTCAACCACGTCAACCGGAGGAAGGTCGGTCGAACGCTTCCCCAATGCGATCGACGTCGACAGCCGCCGTGGCTGTCCGTCACCCGGCGCCGGTGGCAAGACCACCCGCTTGCGGGCCGCTGCGCTGCCGCGGTCCGAGACCCCGGGTGTGACTCACCCAACCTTTGACTTCAAGTACTTGAAGTTCTTAGCGTCGATGACGTGACCGCACGAACCACCCCACGCGTCTACACGATCAAGGACGCGGCCGCTCTGACCGGACTCCCGGCCAGCACGCTGCGCTACTACGAGACGGTCGGGGTGATCGCGCCGATCAGCCGCGGGGAGAGCAGCAAACACCGGGTCTACGACGAGGACGACCTGAGCCAACTGTTGGCGATCGCCTGCCTGGCGGCCACCGGGATGCCGGTCAACGACATGAAGGAATACGTCGCCAACGGACAACTCGGGGCCGCGGCCGCCGCCGCGCAGATCGAATTGCTCACCGAGCGCCGGCAGCAACTAGAGATCGAGGCCCGGCAGGTCGCACTGCGTCAACGCTACGTCGACATCAAGATCGACTACTGGCGGGCGATCGATGCCGGCGACGAACCCCGCGCTGCGCTCCTCGCAGCCGAGGCGAGCGCACTCGCCGACGAACTCCACCACACCAAGAAGCGATAACCCCACCCACCACACGCTGGTGCGCGCCCATCCACTGATGCGCCACCGGTCACTCGACCCTGCCCCGCTCACCACCACTGTGACCCAGCACAGAAGTTAGGAAGATCCGCCATGCGTGTTCACGCGTACGCCGCACCCGCCGCCGGCCGGCCGCTCGCCCCCACCACCATCGAGCGCCGCGACGTCGGCCCCCACGACGTCCTCATCGAAATCCAGTACGCCGGCATCTGCCACTCCGACATCCACACCGTCAACGGCGACTGGGGCCCGCAACCCTTCCCGGTCGTACCCGGCCACGAAATCGTCGGCATCGTCGCCGAGACCGGCGCCGACGTCACCCGCCATACGGTTGGTGACCGCGTCGGCGTCGGCTGTCTGGTCAACTCCTGCGGCGACTGCACCCACTGCCGCCGCGGCGACGAGCAGTACTGCGCCCGCGGCATGATCCCCACCTACGCCGGCATCGACCGGGACGGCACCACCACCCAGGGCGGTTACTCCACCCACGTCGTCGTCGACGCCGACTACGTCCTGTCCGTCCCGCAGGGCCTGGACGCGGCCGCCGCGGCCCCGCTGTTGTGCGCCGGAATCACCACGTACGCCCCGCTGCGCCGCTGGGGTGCCGGCCCCGGCAAGAAGGTCGCCATCGTCGGCCTCGGCGGGCTCGGGCACATGGCCGTCAAGATCGCCCACGCTCTGGGCGCCGAGGTCACCGTGCTGTCCCAGACCCTGAAGAAGCAGGAGGACGGCCTGCGCCTCGGCGCCGACGCCTACTACGCCACGTCCGATCCCATCACGTTCGACCAGCTCGCCGGCCGGTTCGACCTCATCGTCAACACCGTCAGCGCCGGCATCGACCTCAACTCCTATCTGGGCCTGCTCGCCGTCGACGGCACCCTGGTCAACGTCGGCGCCCCCGCCGAGCCGCTCAGCCTGAATGTGATGTCGCTGATCGGCGGCCGCCGCAACTTCGCCGGATCGATGATCGGCGGCATCGCCCTGACCCAGGAGATGCTCGATTTCTGCGCCGAACACGGCATCGGATCCGACGTCGAGGTGATCCCCGCCGACCGGATCAACCAGGCGTACGAGCGGGTCCTCGCCTCAGACGTCCGATACCGGTTCGTCATCGACACCGCCACCCTGCACTGACCCCGAACGTGAACGCCCGCCACACACACAATGTGCGGCGGGCGTTTCACGACCACAACCCATCCTGCCCGCCCCCGCCTATGAATCCGTTTTTACCGGATACACGATTGGCCGCGGACGTGACGTCACATTATTGATGAGCAATGCGGCGAAGACGATCGCGCATCCGATCGATCCGATGGCGAGTGCGTGCGCGATCCCGGTTTCGGTGGGAAGTAGGTCCGGTGCCAGGTTCGCGGCGAGTACCGCGCCCGCGACGGCGCTGCCGAACGAGCCGCCGACGGTACGCAGCACCTGGTTGAAGCTGACGGCGCTGCCGAGTTCGGTGTCGGCGACGCTGCGTGCGATCAGGGAAGGCATCGCCGCGTACATCATGCCCATTCCGGCGCCGAACCCCAGCATGCCGATCAGGATTTCCCACAGTGCGTCGTGGGCGCCCCAGAGGAGCACGCTCGAGGCCGTCACCAGGCCCGCGCCGAGGAGCAGCAGCGTTCTCATGCGGATCCGGTGCGAGACCACGCGGACGAGTCGGTTCGCGCCGAAACTTGCCACCGACAGGGGAAGCATCACGAATCCGGCCCAGAACAGGGGCATTGCGATGCCGTAGCCGGTGGAGGCGGGCGACTGGGCGATGAGGCTGCCGATCGAAAGTCCGAAGTACAATGGCGCTCGGTGCACACATCGCCGTCACCTCCGGTTCGGACGACAAACTCGAGGCCTGTCGAACCCTCGGCGCGGACATCCTCGTCAACTACACCGACACCGACTTCGTGGCCGCCGTCAACGACGGCACCGCAGGCGCGGGCGCCCACGTCATCCTCGACAACATGGGGGCCGCGTACCTCGAACGCAACATCGCCACCCTCGCCGAGGGCGGCCGACTGGTCGTGATCGGCCTCCAAGGCGGCTGGAACAGCACCGTCAATCTCGCAAGAATCATGAGCAAACGCGCAAGCGTGCACTCCACCTGCCTGCGCACCCGCCCCTCCGACGGACCCGGCAGCAAAGGACAGATCACGCAGGACGTGATCACGCACGTATGGCCGATGATCTCCGAGTCCCTCGTGCGCCCGGTCGTGCACGCCGTCGTCCCCATCGAACACGCACCGAACGCACACCGCATGCTCGATGAGCCCGGAACCATCGGCAAGGTTCTTCTGAGCGTGGCTGGGAATCACAACTAGCAGGACCCGCGTCGAGTGCATTCCTCGACTATTCCGCGAAAGAGCGCGACGGTGTCGTGTCCGGCACCGGCCATCTTCCGGACCACCCGCGGACCGATCAACCCGGTACCGCCGATGACAGCGAGTTTCATAGTTTTCACCTCTTCACCGGGTGCCCCGGGATCCGCCGGGGTCCGCCGGGGTCCGCCGGGGTCCGTCGACGACGGCACACCCCACTCGAAAGGTCCTACGCAGCCTTCGTTCCCGACGCCCGATGATCCGCAACGGCCGGATGAGCAAGATTTGAGGCTTCGAAACCCCGCCCCTCGGCGCAGACATCGTTGCGCCCCAAAAAATATGAGCGCACGGGACAGGCGTCCGCCTGGCCGCTCGAAGCACAGCTGGTGGCCGAATACGACCGAACGCACCTTCCGAGGAATGCCCCTGTCAACCACCCGGCTCCCTGCGGCAACGGGACGGATCGGAGACAGTCCTCGCCGCGGCGAGCGTGCATTATCGTTGAGGCACAATGCCGTTGCGGCAACGAACAGTTTCTGGTGCCTGAAGTGGTTACACGCGACGGACGGAATAGCAGTTCTTCCTTCGCCTTGGGGATGTCTGCTGCTACACCGCTCACGTGACCACGCACGTGCGCGGTCAGACCTCACCGGTTGAGACCACGGCCGGTGCTGGCCGCCTGTTGCTCATCCGCCGCCGACCGCGAGAGTGTCATCGCCGTCAGCGGTGGTGGGTGACGGGTTCGCCATCCGGGTAGTGCGTTCTGACGGGATCGTCGGCGGCCGGTCGACCACTCCACACGAACCCGACACCTCTTTGGTGGTTCATCCGTCGAGGGTGCGCCGGAAGCGACGGCAACGGTGCGCATCAGCCCCGTCCGTGTGCGCGAGGTCCACACCGATCGGAGGTGTCAGATCATCGAGTAGTCCATCCGCCCGAGGCCCTGGATGGAGGAACCGGGACCGGAGGTGGGGTTTCCTTCCACCGAAAGGGGCGTTATCGTTCTCAAGCGCAGGTTGAGAGCACAGCCCGGCAGACATTTCGTCCGTCACCCGCCAGGCAGTTACGGCACTCACACCGAACTGCAACCTCCCACGGTTGGTGTCCGGCCGGTCACCCCCGGAGGAATCCCATGGCCCATGTTCGCTCCGCCTTCGACGCCCGAGCGCGGATGCGGTCCACACTGCCCGATGCCGTGCAGTGGAACAACGTCGCTGCCGGGGACGGCGGATTCCGCATCGACATCGACGACGACCCCGCCGTCGGCCCCGTAGTGATCGAAGTATCCGGGGACCTCGACGCCGTTACCGCACCGGTGCTCACGGCCTGCCTCGACCAGGCACTGCGTACCGGCCACCAGGTCGTCGTCGACCTGCTCGATGTCCCCTTCCTCGGCTGCGCCGGCGTCGCAGCACTGCACCACGCCGCCACCGGTTTGCTCGCCCAGCGATGCCGGATGACCGTGGCCGCACCCCCGGGCATGCACACACTCCTGGACAGGATCGGCACAACGGCGGCGGTGCCCTGCTACGACACTCTCGCCGACGCCTTCCACGCCGCATCCTCGCCGCATCCCACGGCTCCCGACAGCGTGGATCCCTCGTTCCCGATCCCCGGCCGCCCGCACTCGCTGACCTGTTCCCTCGCGGCCCTGCCCGCCGGTGACAGTCTCGACGAACGGGGCACACCCCGATGACCATCCGCCCCTCGGCCCCGCCCGCCGGATGGTCGACCGCCTGGATCAAAGACCACCTCGACCGCATGACCGGCGACGCCGGTAGTACCACGGAAACCAGGCAGGACAGTCCGGCGGAACCGCGATCAGCCCCCCGCGATGCCCAAACACGATCATGACAGTCCAGGAACGGGGACGACCAGATCGACGGTGGAATCGAGTCGAATTGGGCTTCGACATGCGGTGGTGCAGCCCCACGGCGAACCCGCCGAGACTCTCATGGTCGACGTCCGGATGGGCGCCGCGGAATTCTTCCTAGAACTCTCGACACCCGCACTCCTCGCGATCGCAGCGGTTGCGGCGGACACGAGCGTTCGCAGCGGCGGCGTCCCGGCCGCACCGCCCGACCACCAAACAGACCGAAAGGTATCGTTCGGGAGGGATGCGGGCCCTTCCGATCCTCCACAGAGAACCGATCCGCACCGCACCGCACCGCACCGAATTCAACACCCCGAAATGAGTGACACCCACCCCATGACCTCCCTACCGGCCGAGACCGCGAGCACCGCCCCGGTCCCCCGCGAAAACACGCCGTGGACCGTCACCACCGCCAACGACGCCGGAGACTGGCGCACGCAGGCATCGTGCCGGAAGGTCGACTCGTCGGTCTTCTTCTCTCCCGATGGCGAGCGCGGCCACCACCGAGCACGGCGGGAGGCCCACGCCAAACGCATCTGCCACGACTGCCCCGTGCTCGAACACTGCCGCGACTACGTCCTGTCCGTCGCGGAACCGTACGGAACCTGGGGCGGACTGTCCGAGGCCGACCGCACACGCCGCGCCCGGCACCGGCGACGCGAAACACGCACCCCCGACACATCACCTTCACGGATCGGGTACTTCGGTGAGATCGGACCACATCTACTGTAGCCGTACAGAATTCGTACTATTACACGCGACACGCGGAACCACCCATCACACAGGATGGGCGATGAAGTCGTCACATCAACCGCCACCAGCGACCACCTCCTCCAGCGGACCGGCATCCGTCGATCGACACGAACGACCCATCCGTACCGCACACAGGGGCGGCTCTCACCGCCCAGCACTGGCACTCCGCGACGCGCACGAAAAGGAAACACCGACTCCGAACTGCACGCTGGAACTCGAGCGCATTTCGCGAAACAGTGTTCCCTGCCCAGAAATATCGGGACAAACAATCCAACACCTGGCATCAGCGGCCGTTATTCCTCGATCGATGACCCGGTTCACCGATCGGACTTCCGAGATGCCCACACTGCCAAGTCGTCCGCTCACAATTCTTCGGCCACGAGCACATCCACGCACACGTCAGGGTTCCCCTACGCATCGCACCGGCGACCAACAACGGACTGCGCCACGGAGCCGCCCGCCAGCACCGTCCTACCGCGCCCACATGCGGCATCCTCGTCCCGGGCAGGCGGGCCGAATTGCCCGGCTCTACATCCATCACGGCACCGACTTCAGCGTCGGAATTCTCAAACCCACCCACCGCAACCCCCACACCCGCCGGCGCCCCTGGGAGTTCTCGTCGGTACTGATCGGACCGTCCGCCACCGTCGAGGTCCCTATCAGCGATGCCCCCGCCACCCACTGAGACGACGACGCCGATCACCCCAGCCATACCGTGGTCATGACCGCGGTGCCTGGCCTTCGCCGGGGATCGACTGCGTGTTTGCAGCGCGGGACACGCTGAGCCGGCGGCACCCAGGGCACCCACCTCGCCGAATACTCTCTCGGCGAGATCGGACGCCTCGCCCCGGGGCGCACCACCCGACAGCGCACCCGGTGTCGACGACGAACCCCACTCGAGTAATACCGCAAACCAGTGCGCCCATCCGATTCGGCTCCGGCGCCGAATCCCTTCACGGCAACGCCGGCCGGTGATGCCGTAAGTGTGCGGTGAGAGTGAGCAGCCGAAATGCGCGAATTCCCGCACCCCACACCCGAGGAACACACACCAGGAGTCACGACGATGCACATCCACCATCCTCGGCAACGGAGTCTTTCCATCCTGATCGGAGCATGCGCCGTCGCCGACGGAGCAGTCCTGCTCGCCCCCACCGCCGTCGGCGCACCGGTAGCCGAATGCCGCGCGCCAGGCGCCGCCAGCGCGGCACTATCCATGGACACCTCACAGTGTTCGGCCGACAGCGTCAACGGCAGCGCGACCGCCGCCTACGGAATCGACGGGACCGCCGCCTCGACCGCCGGACCACAAGCCCTCTCGCTGGCGATCGCCGACGGCGGCAGCAGCGCCACCTCATCAGCCCAGAATCTGTCCGGACCCGCGGCCATCGCCTCGGCCCCGGCGCCACTGTAGATGCCCAGGGAATCCGGCAGCCCGCTGTCGCGAACGCGGCGAGATCACCGTAAAGACTGCACCGCGCGACACCCGGATGCACCGTCGCCATCGGCGCAGGCACCCACGCGCCGATGGACCATGCCGGTCGCTCGGCGACACAAAAGAGCATCGATGCAAGGAGACAAACATGAACACCCAGGCACCCCGAGCGGAACCGGGCCACCCCCGGCCCCTACGGAGGCGGGCGCTGGCGGTAGCAGCGACCACGATTGCCCTCCTCGGCGCCGCCGCCCCTGCGGCGGCGCACACCCCCGTCCTCCTCGGCCCCGACGACACTGCCCAACACCTCGACACCAGCCCCCTGGCCCCCACCGGAACCATCTCGTTCGCCTTCTACACCCGCACCGGATCGGCCGGCGACACCCGCGCCGTCCGCATCCAACTCACCGAGGGCCAACCGTTCCACGCGCAACTGCTCATCCCCGACCTCGCACCCGAGACCGGGCTCCCCGCCCCGCAACTGCCCCACCTGACGATCCTGGACCCCGGCGGGCATGCCACCACCCCCGACAACGCCGGGCGCACCCCCTTCTTCGAACCGGTAACTCAAACGTCCTACCTCACTCTCACCGACACCATCGCCCCCGCCCAGACCGGCACCTACACCCTTATCGCCACCGGCACCGCCCCCGCCCGGTTCGTCATCGCCACCGGCGACACCGAACAATTCGACGCACCACTGGTGGGCGCCACCGCCGCCACCCCTCTCGACGTTCAAACCTGGTACCGCACTCCCCCGCTGCCCGGGACCGGGTGATCACACCCCGCCACGACCCCGGAAGTCCCGTCGCAAGTCTCAGGTGATCGTCCTGCCAGGTGTTCCGGCCACGGAGGCGAACGGGCTAGGCTTCCCCGGGACGCCAGTCGTGAACAAAGCCAGGGAAGTGCTCCGTGTCCGCGAAGGTGGACCTGCACGAGGTTCTGATCACCGAAACCGCCCCTCTTCGAGCAACTCGCCGACACCTCCCCCGAATCCGGCAACTCACCTGACCCGACGGCCGGCAAATACACAGGGCGATTACCTCGTAAGACGACATGTTCAATCGACCTTGTCGATGGTTGGGGGCGGACAATCCGTTCGCCAACCTATAAATCTGGGACTATCAGAACTTCGGTGGGGTCTGTCCAGATAACGGTGTAACTGGTTGATTTCTAGCTACTTTCGTCCGGCGGACAGGCGTCCGTCGAAGGTGATCTCGAAGGCGTTCAGTGCTGCCTTCCAGCGGTTGGACCAGCGTTGGCGTGCGGCGCCTTTGGGGTCGAGCCTCATGATGGCCAGGAACACGCATTTCAGGGCCGCCGCCTCGGTCGTTCTGTGGAATCAGGATCGTCAAGTTCGTGCTGGTCGGCCCTTGTTGACAGCGACGATCGGCAACGGCGTGGCGGTCAGTTGGCGTGGTGTTGTTCCGGCCGGGGTCGGAACGTCGGCGAGGCGTTGCAGTAGCTGGTCGAGTGCGGCCTGACCGTCTTCGACGGCTGCTTGTTCATCGTCGGTGAGCGGGATGCTGACGAGCATCCGCTGAAGGTTCGACTTCGCCTGCAGGAGTTGGCTTTTGCTGGACTCTTTGGGAAGGTAGAAGTCGCAGCGGGCGCAGGCCATGCGGTGCGGGCATTGCTCGAAGAAGGTGTAGCTGCAGAACCCGTGGCCGAGGTCGTAGTGCTGCCAAGGCTCACCGGCGGCGGCGCCGGAGGTGGCCGCGTCGCGGTCAACGAGGACTTCGATGGTGCGGACGTTGCGGGCGAAGTAGCCGGCGTCGTCGTATGCCTTGGCCAGGTTGTTCGGGGTGATTTTGGCGTAGTGCTGGGTCGATTCCGGGCTGCGGTGCCCGAGCCAAGCCTGCAGCTCAAACAGCGTCATTGGTTCCTTGGCGTTGTAGAGCTGTGTCGCGATGATGGAGCGAGCGCGGTGGCTAACCCCGTCCAGGCCGGGATGTGCGATATGTGCACCAGGTAGGTCGGGACGGCCGGTCGCGATCACTGAGATCTTATTCACGGGTGGCCCAACGTCCCTCGAATTCCCGAATGGACATTCCCTATCCGGCAAACCGGACAAGCTTCGCGCATGTGCTAGATCCCTTGACCTGCGAATGTGATCAGCCTTACAGTTATAGTCGACAACTGATGTATCAGGTGAATTTCAGTGCGACGCCGATGTCGCGGCACTGCTCGGAGCTGCCTGTTCTGCGCCGAGGAACGCCGAATGCACGCTCGGGTTCGACGATGGAGGAATTGCTCTATGGGTGCAGCACCCGCGTTGAAGAAGGGGCTCAGCGAACGGCAGCTGAGAATGATCGCCATCGGGGGTGTGATCGGCGCAGGTCTGTTCGTTGGCTCGGGCGTGGTCATCCACGCGACCGGACCGGCCGCGTTCATCCCGTACGCCCTCTGCGGCTTTCTCGTCATTATGGTTATGCGCATGCTGGCCGAGATGGCGGTGGCCAACCCGTCGACCGGATCGTTCGCCGACTACGCGCGAAACGCCCTCGGCGGCTGGGCGGGCTTCTCCGTCGGCTGGCTCTACTGGTACTTCTGGGTGATCATCGTCGGATTCGAGGCGATCGCCGGGGCCAAGATCGTCCAGTACTGGATACCCGGTATCCCGCTGTGGCTGTGCTCGCTCGTCCTCCTGGTGGCGATGACGATGACCAACCTGTTCTCCGTCTCGTCGTTCGGTGAGTTCGAATTCTGGTTCGCCGGTATCAAGGTCACCGCGATCATCCTGTTCCTCGGCATCGGCGCCGCCTACGTCTTCGGCTTGTGGCCGGGCAAGTCGGGGGACTTCTCCAACCTGACCTCCCACGGCGGCTTCTTCCCGAACGGGGCGTGGGCGATCACGGCCGCCATCGTCACCGTCATCTTCTCGATGACCGGGGCCGAGGTCGCCACGATCGCCGCGGCCGAATCCAAGGATCCCGAACGCGCGGTCGCCAAGGCCGCGAACTCGGTCATCCTGCGCATCGCGCTGTTCTACGTCGGGTCCATCTTCCTGCTCGTGACGATCGTGCCGTGGAACGACAACACCGTCGCCGCGTCACCCTTCGTTGCCGCGTTCACCGAGATGGGCCTGCCGTATGCGGATCACATCATGAATGCCGTGGTGCTGACCGCGGTGCTGAGTTGCCTCAACTCCGGCATGTACACCGCCTCGCGCATGCTCTTCGTACTCGCCGCCCGCCGCGAGGCACCGCAGCAGTTGGTCAAGGTGACCCGCCGCGGCGTACCCGCCGTCGCGATCCTGACCTCGTCGATCGTCGGGTTCCTCTGTGTCATCGCCGCCGCGGTCTCGCCGGACACCGTCTTCTCCTTCCTGCTCAACTCCAGCGGCGCCATCATCTTGTTCGTGTACTGCCTGATCGGCATCTCGCAGGTAGTCCTGCGGTACCGCAACGGGTCCGAACGCCTGCGGGTGAAGATGTGGATGTTCCCGGTACTGTCGATCTTCACCGTCGTTGCGATCATGGCGATCCTGGCACAGATGGGCATCGAGAAGGACTCGCGTTCGCAGCTGGTGCTGAGCCTGCTCTCGTGGGCGGTCGTGATCGTGCTGTACCTCGCGAACAAGTGGTTCATCGCCCGCCGCCCGGAGGTCGAGGGAGCCGTCGCGAAGACCACACCGCGCCGAGTGCTGGTGCTGGCCAATGAAACCGCCGATTCCGCCGAGCTGCTCGCCGAGCTGCACACGATCGGCGCCGACCACGCCACAAGCTACTTCGTCGTGGTGCCGGACAGCCCGATCGAGACAGGTGCAGCCGCGACCCACGGGCCCGTCGACGTGTGGGATGCCACCCAGCGGGCCGCGCAATCGAGGCTGGACCACACTGTGGCGACATTGCGGTCGAACAACCTCGACGTCGACGGCGCGCGCGGTGACTTCCGGCCGCTTCGGGCACTCGCAAACGCCGTCGACACCTTCCGCCCGGATCTGATCGTCATCGCGACGCTGCCGCCGGAGATGTCGGTCTGGCATCGGTTCGACGTGGTCGACCGGGCCCGTCACGACTACCCCCAGATCCCGGTGACCCACGTGGTCGCGACCCCGGTGGCTGTCGAGGAGTTCGTCCCATAACGATCACCGCCGGGTTCAGCGCGAACTGGCAGGGCAGCGCACCGCTGATCTCGCGGCACAGTTCGCCGGCACCACCGGCGACAGGATCCTCGCCGCCGCAGTCGTGGAACACTCGCTGCCGGCCGGAGCCGACCCGCTCGAAGACCAGTACCACGGCCTGCTCGCCGCCCAGGCGAAGCGATCGCTCGACCAGGTCGCCGATTACGGGGTCGAGCCGATCTGCCGAGTTCTCACTCGGGCCGGTGTGCAGATCGCCCCGTCGACGTACTGCGCGGCCAAGTCCCGCTCACCGTCGGCGAGAACCGTCCGCGACGTGGAATTGGTCGAGCAGATCCACCGTGTCCACGGCGAGAACTACGCCGTCTACGGTGCCCGAAAGGTCTACGCGGAACTGAATCGGCAGGACATCCGGGTGCTCGGTGCACGGTTGAGCGACTGATGCGCGCCGAAGGTTTACGCGGCATCTCCCGGTCGAAAACCCACGGACCACGATCGCCGCGACGGACACCGAGAGGCCCACTGACCTGGTCAATCGAGGGTTCACCGCGTCGGTTCCGGACCAACTGCGGGTCGCCGACATCACCTCATGCCGACATCACCTCATGGGAGTGTCGGACCTGATCCGACACGGAGAAGCGACTGGCGGGTGGTCACTGAGATATTACCGATCCGGGCGCAGTCTGAAGCGGTGAGCTGCTGGAAAGGTGATCACTGCCGATGATGTCACCGGACTGTGTGTGAGGTCTGAAGATAGACGGTGGCCCTGCCAGTCGCCCGGGTTACGTGATCGGCTTGTGAGATGCCGCGCCGACGAGCGCTGTACATGAGGTCGCCACACCGCCTCGAGCTCACCGAAATGGGTTCACCGCCTACCCGATCAACCCACGGGCAGTGGCACGTTATCGCGAACTACATGGTCAGGCCGGTGGCAAATCAGACCCCGGGGATGCCGCGATCCTGGCGAACATCGTGCGCACCGATCCCGACCGGGTGCTGCCGGCGATCAGCGAGCATGGGCGAGCGGTCAAGGCCCTCGCTCGCCAACACCAGGAGGCGATCTGGGCGCTGCACCAGACCAAGCCGTCTCCGATCCGTGCTGCTCGAAGTCTATCCGCAAGCGCTGCAGGCGTTTCCGAACCTCAAACACCGAGCCGCGCTGACGATCTTGTCCGCGGTGCCAACTCCGGGCGCCGGGCAGAAGCTGACCAGGCGCCGGTTGATGTCGTTGCTGCATCGTTGTGGCCGCCGCAACGATCCGGGCCTGGTCGAGCAGATCCTCACCGATCTGAAGACCCTGGCACTGCGTCAGCCGCCACAGGTCGAAGCGGCCCTGGGCGCGGCGGCAACCGGTCTGCTGGACATTATCGCTTCGATGCACCGTGCCGTCGACGCGCTGGAGAAGGAGCTGGGACCAACATTCGACACGCACCCCGCGGCGCCGATCCTACGATCGGTTCCCGGTCTCGGCCCGATCCTCGCCGCCCGCACACTCGCTGAAATAGGAGACGATCCAACACGATTCGCGACCGCGAACGGCTTGAGAGCGTTCGCTGGCACCGCGTCGATCACACGCGCCTCAGGACGATCGCACAACGTCAAGGCACGCAAGGTCCGTAACAAGCGGCTCGGCGACGCGTGTCATTGGTGGGCGTTCGCGGCGATCACCAAATCGCCAGGAGCCCGTGCGCACTACGACAAACGGCGGGCGGCCGGCGACCACCACAACGCGGCGTTGCGGAACCTCGCCAACAGACTCCTCGGGCGGCTGTGGTGGTGCCTGCAGCACGATGAACCCTGGGACGAGCACGGCGCCTGGCCCGACCTCGATACAGGAGCGCAACCGGCGGCCGCTTGACAGCTGACCCGCGTGGGATGTCTATGTCCGCACGTTCGCCGACTGGGCGTACGCCGCATTCGTGATCGACGTCTTCTCGCGCCGCATCGTGGGATGGCAGCTGTCGACGAGCCTGCGCACCGACCTCGCGCTCGATGCGTTGGAGATGGGCATCTGACCCGCGAACATGCAGTTCAATAGCTGTCGCAGTTGATTCACCACTCCGACCGCGGAGTGCAATATCGAGCCGTTCGCTGTACCCAACGCCTTGTCGATGCCGGCGCAGTCGCCTCGGTGGGCAGCCGTGGCGGTTCCTACGACAACGCCCTCGCCGAGACATTCAACTCGCTGTTCAAGGCCGAACTGGTCCGCAACAGGGGTCCGTGGCGCTCGATCGACGACCTCGAGATCGCGGTGGCCGAGTACATCGACTGGTTCAATCACCGCCGACTGCACGGCGAGATCGGGATGATCCCACCCGTCGAAGCCGAACAGGCCTACTACCATTCACACAACCCCACCGGAACAACCGAGCGGGTCATCGAGAGCCTCCACTGAACTCGGGGCGCAACATACCGGGGACATCGAGACCGACGCCATGACGGAGGTCTACCGATCGATGTCGACGCTGGCCATCGGTAGCATGGTTATCGACGTATCCTGCGGATTCGCCGTAGGCGGGGGAATCTGGCCGCGACTGAACGAGTACCACTGATGACACACGTGAAGCTTCCGAGACCGCGGGAGAGACCACGTGCCCGGCACCTCGTCGGCATTCTCGCGGTCACCGTCCTCGCCGCATGCGCCGCACCCGACCCCCTCACCCCGACCGTTGCGGGCACCTACACCACCCGGCCGATGACAAACGGCGCCCAGATCATTCCGCCCACGAACAATCCGCCGCCCGAACCACCACCGCCCGAGTCGTGCGGGGCACTCGCGAGCCTGCGACCCGGCCCGCAGCCCCCGCCGGGGCAGATGCCGCCCGGTGGGGCACTCGCCGAGATCGCCGCCCGCGGCCGGTTGATCGTCGGGACCGACCAGGACACGAACCTGTTCAGCTTCCGCGACCCGACCACCGACACCCTGCAGGGCTTCGAGATCGACATGGCGAGGGAGATCGCCCGGGACATCTTCGGCGATCCGACCAGGATCGAGTTCCGGCTGCTCAGCTCCGCCGGCCGGTTCACCGCACTCGAGCACAACGACGTCGACGTCGTCGCCCATGGCTTCTCGATCAACTGCGAACGCGCCCAACGCGTCGGTTTCTCTACCGAGTACGTCCGCGCCTTCCAGCGCATTCTGGTCCCGCTGGGTTCCGACATCACCGGACCGGCGGACCTGGCCGGAAAACGGGTCTGCACATTCATCGACACCACCTCGCTCGGCACCGTCCAGCGGGTCGCGCCGGAGGCCACGATCATCGCCGTCCCCGAATGGGACGACTGCCTCGTCACCATGCAGAAACGGCAGGCCGACGCGACCAGCACCTCCGACTCACTCCTGGCCGGGCTCGTGTCCCAGGACCCCAATTTTCAGATCGTGGGGCCACGACTAGAGGGAGAAGAGCACTGGGCAATCGGTGTCAACAAGAACAAGGACGACCTGATTCGGTTCGTCAACGGCACCCTCGACCGCATCCGCGCGGACGGCACCTGGATGCGCATCTACGACCGGTGGCTGGCCGGACCGCTCGGACCCGTCGCGGGCCCACCCCCCGCAACCTATCGCGATTGAGCGGCAACGAATCTTCGCCCACCGAGACCGGCAAATGCGGAAGTTTCCAGGCAATGGAATCCGCGCCCTCCCCGGAAATGCCAGCGGGGGGCAGAACTGCGCTGTCTCGGCGGCGGTCGTACGCGCAAACACATCATTGTCCCGGGTCATCCCAATCAGGACCGAGACTTCGGTTTCCACTACGACGAGTTGAGGTGCGTTTCGGCACGATCATGACCGGAACTGACATGTGTCGCAGTATCTTTGCCGCCGCGGACCCGAGGAATACGTGAGCCCTCGGCCCAGCGGCGCCGGATCCGAGAAGGAGCATGTCGCCAGATCGCCAGGAAACAGTGTCGATGGCTTCTCTCCAGTCGTTTCCTGCTCCGACCTCGAGATCCAGATTGGGTACCGAAGCCTGAGCTCCCGCTTCGCTGAGCTGCTTCATGACCCGGTCCGCAGTTCTTCGCCTCCATTGTCGGATAATCAGATCTTCAGCCGAGCGATCTATCGACCCGCCGAACATGGAGTACGGGCGGACGGTGAAAGCCGCGATCCGGAGACGCGCATTCCAGCGTTCCGCCAGCTCTACGCTGGTAGTGATCAGTCCCACCGAATCAGCGGCTCCACCATAAGCCGCGGTTAACCGTTGTATCGGCGTTGAACTCGGACAATAGCCGCGCGGCGCGATTGCCACAGGCACGGCCGCGGTGTGAACAAGCCGTTCGGTCACGCTACCGAGGGCGACCCTGCCGAGGAGACCTGCGGACGACGAACCCACGACAACCGAGGTGGCGTCGTGCTTGTCCACGAGTTCCATCAATCCTCGCGGTATCGAGGTCGAATGATGGATCACCATGGAGATGTCTCGATCACCGCGGACCGCGTCTATCGTACGTTCCAGCGACGTCGCCGCCTCACCTGCGATGTGCCTTTGGAACTGGTCCTCGATCGTGTCCACACCCGGCGGGAGCCCTCGTTCGACTATCGCCGCGGCGACGATCTTCTCACCTGTCGTCCGCGCCAGTTGGGTCGCCAGATGCAGCGGGGCGCTACTCTGTCTGCTGGCGCTGAATCCGGCGATGATCGTCACTAGGCATTCTCTTCCTGTCTCACCGGCTCTTCCTGTCTCACCGGCGTGGCCACCACATGCGTCACAGGGACTGTCGGGTGTTCGGCGCGTGCACGGTCCACGACATCGAAACGATGCCAGACCGACTCGTCGGGCGGCAGCGTCGCAATGACGATCCGATCGGGATGGAAGGAGTTCACGGTCTCGGACAGCGCGCGCAGCGGACGATAGTCACCCAATGCGCCGTCTACGTCGAGGTGGTCCGCACGAAATGTGGCGAGAGTGTAGTCCAACCGCTCCTGTGCGGCCGCTTCGGTTGCCGCTCGTACGTCAAGTGGACCATGCGTTGCGGCGGCTCCCGTCTCGATAGGGCTCGCAGGCACGATGACGAAGTAGCTGGCAGCACGATCGGCCTCGATCCGACGCAACTCGTTCAGCAGTTCGGCGGAGTTCGCAGTCTCGTTGGCCATGACCAGTACCCGATGCGGCCGCGCTGTTCCGAATGATTCTTCGACTGCGGGCTGGCGAGAGACATACCACTTGTTGAGGAAGTAGAACCCGACGACGACCGCCCACGACAGGATGCTCAGTATGAGCTGCGACCGCGATTCCTTCTGGAGGTACATCTGGAGTAGAACACCCAGGATTGCCAGGACGGTGGCTATCGACAGGACTGGGAACAGCCACATCCGAACCCGTAGGTGAGACGATCCGGACCGGAGCCTCAGGATGATCTGCGAGATGCCGATCAGGGCGTACACGAACAGAATGACTGCGCCGCTCGAGTTCAGCAGGAAAGCGAAGACCGTATCGGGCGATACTGCTGCGGCGATGACACACAGGAAGCCGATAGCCGAAGATGCCAGGATGGCGGCGGCTGGTACACCTCGACGGGTGACGTTGACCAACTGGGGCGGCGCCTCACGTCGGGCCGCGAGCACGAAGAGCATGCGTGATGCGGTGTACATTCCGGAATTGAGGCAGCTCAACACGGCCGTCAGCACCACTGCGTTCATGATGTGGTCGGCGTACGGAATTCCCATTTCGGTGAATGCCGCGACAAACGGTGAGGCGGAGACGCTTTTGTCGTTCCACGGCAGAATCGTCGCCAGCAAGAAGATTGAGGTAACGAAGAAGATAGCGATGCGGATGATGACCGAGTTGGCAGCCCGGGCAACCGCCTTCTCCGGGTCTTTCGACTCGGCGGCGGCGATGGTTGCGACTTCCGCGCCCGTCATCGAGAAGACGACCGTCACGATGCCGGCAGTGATTGCCGCGCTTCCGTATGGCAGGAAGCCACCATGGCTGGTCAAGTTGGAAAAGTCCATCGACTTGTTCGGCCATATCCCCAGTACGAAGGCGCTGCCGATCACGAGAAATATGATGATTGCCGCGACTTTGATACCGGCGAACCAGAATTCGAACTCACCGAAGGACGCTACGGAGACCAGGTTGGTCGCTGTCATCGCGACCAACAGCAGCAACGCGCACAACCAGAGGGGCATGCCTGGCAGCCAGTACTGAACGATCTTGGCGCCTGCAATCGCCTCGAATCCGACGATGATCACCCAGAAGTACCAATAGAGCCATCCGACAGAGAATCCTGCCCAATTCCCGAGAGCCTTGCGGGAATAGTCCGCGAACGATCCCGTCGACGGATTGGCGACAGCCATCTCGGCCAGCATGCGCATCACCATGATGACCAGTGCACCGCTCATCAGATATGCGATGAAGGCTGCCGGTCCGGTGTCACGGATAACCACGCCTGAGCCGACGAACAGGCCCGCACCGATGACCCCTCCGACGGCGATCATCCTCAACTGCCGCTCACTGAGACCCTTTTCCAGCCCGCCGGGCACTCCACTCATCGCAAACCTCCCGCACTACATTGAGGGTCGCTGCGGAATGTTGCGCGTGCGATCCCCTCCGGACCGTCCTTGTCTGGTGCGCATGGTCTCCGGAACATGGTGAACCTCCGTTAGCGGTACAACACCGGCAGAATGCCGACTCCTGATATATTACTGATCTAACACTCACATGCCAGGTGCATGTCAATAGCTGAGGCAGTCACGCCGATGGCGCCGGGACCCTCCCAATCAACATAATGTGTTCTCTACCTGCAGTTACCGGATGCAGATCACGATTGATGAAACTTCCGAACCCATCCCACCGCACGGCAATACCTCCCGACAATGCCCGCCCCGCGGTGCGACGGCTGACCAGATCGTGCCAGTTTGCACAACAGATGCTCACAATGCGGGACACTGACCCGTGATCGATTGGGCAGATGCGTTGATCCGGGCCGGACGCAGCGAGTAGCCGGCGCGCACCTGGTACTCCCTAGTTACGACGCGCACCCGGTACTCCCTCGTTACGAACGGCATTCTGCAGCCGCTCGCTCGCGACGGGCGGACACAGGATCTCGGCAGATCCTCGCTATACCAGGATCGAGAGAGCCGACCCATGTCGAGTGTGAGGTGCAGATCAGCAGTCGCGCAGCTTCGTTCTCAGTCACATTTCTCGCAACGGCTTTCGGGCGAACCGTCCACGGCCGAGGGGGCAGGCAGCACCCACTGTCGATCGTCGGCCTAGTCGGCATTGCCAGCGCACTCCACATGCTCCCACCCACACGGCGCCCCGCGCGGGCCACGACAGGAGGGCGCCTGGCGGGCATACGGCGCCAAATCGTGCTTTCGAGTCCATCGCGGAGCAACTCATGTAGCAGACCGGGGTCGAGATTCCCCGACGGTGACGCGGGGTGAGGCAACATCACAGCGCTCGACGCGGTGTCCGCCCGTGCGGCAAGGATGCGCCGCGAACGTCCGGGCCACCGATACGGTGTCCACGACGAAAAGCGCGGCACCCGCGGGGGTGAGCTCCCGCAGGTGCCGCGCGGATTCGGAAGGATTAGGCGAGCTCGAACCGGTCGAGGTTCATCACCTTGTCCCATGCGGAGACGAAGTCCCGCACGAACTTCTGCTTCGCGTCGTCGGATGCGTAGACCTCGGCGAGGGCGCGCAGTTCGGAGTTCGACCCGAATACCAGGTCGACGCGAGTTCCGGTCCACTTCACCTCACCGGTGACGCGGTCGCGGCCCTCGTAGATCTCCGAGTCCGTGGACCTCGGCGCCCAGGTGGTGCCCAGGTCGATCAGGTTCGCGAAGAAGTCGTTGGTCAGCGCCCCCGGGTTCGAGGTGAAGACACCCTCTTCCGACCTGGTGTTGTAGTTCGCACCCAGCACACGCAGGCCGCCGACGAGAACCGTCAACTCCGGGGCGGTCAGGGTCAGCAGGTTCGCCTTGTCGACCAGCAGGAACTCCGCCGGCAGACGGTTGCCGTCACTGAGGTAGTTGCGGAAACCATCGGCAGCCGGCTCGAGTGCGGCGAACGACTCGGCGTCGGTCTGCTCCTGCGTGGCGTCCGTGCGGCCAGCCGTGAAGGGCACCTCGATCGCGTGTCCGGCATTCTTGGCGGCCTGCTCGACAGCAGCGGCACCGCCGAGCACGACGAGGTCGGCGAAGGAGACCCGCTTGTTCCCGGTCTGGGCGGAGTTGAAGGACTCCTGGATCCCTTCGAGGGTTCGCACCACCTGGGCGAGCTCGGCCGGGTTGTTGACCTCCCAGCTCGCCTGCGGCTCGAGGCGGATCCGTCCGCCGTTGGCACCGCCGCGCTTGTCGCTGCCGCGGAACGACGAGGCCGACGCCCACGCGGTCGAAACCAGCTCTGCGACAGTGAGTCCAGACTCGAGGATCTGGCTCTTCAGCGACGCGATATCACGGGCGTCGATGAGCTCGTGAGTGAGCGCGGGGATGGGGTCCTGCCACAGCAGGGTCTCGTCCGGCACGAACGGGCCGAGGTAGCGGCCGATCGGGCCCATGTCGCGGTGGGTCAGCTTGTACCAGGCCTTGGCGAAGTCGTCGGCGAGCTGGTCGGGGTTCTCGAGCCAGTTGCGGGTGATCTTCTCGTACGCGGGGTCGATTCGCAGCGCCAGGTCGGTGGTCAGCATCACCGGCACGTGGGTCTTCGCCGAGTCGTGCGCGTCGGGCACGGTGCCCACACCGGCGCCGTCCTTCGGAATCCACTGGTGTGCACCGGCGGGGCTCTTGGACAGCTCCCACTCGTAGCCGTACAGGGTTTCGAGGAAGCTGTTGTCCCACGTCCGAGGGGTGGGGGTCCAGGCGCCTTCGAGGCCGCTGGTGATGGTGTCGCCGCCCTTGCCGGTGCCGAAGGAGCTCTTCCAGCCCAGTCCCTGCTCCTCGAGCGGGGCGGCTTCGGGCTCGGGTCCGACGTGGTCGGCCGGTCCGGCGCCGTGGGTCTTGCCGAAGGTGTGGCCGCCGACGATCAGGGCAGCGGTTTCGACGTCGTTCATCGCCATCCGGGCGAACGTCTCACGGATGTCGCGGGACGCGGCGACGGGATCCGGGTTGCCGTTCGGGCCTTCGGGGTTGACGTAGATCAGGCCCATCTGGACCGCACCGAGCGGCTTGTCGAGGGCGCGGTCACCGGTGTAGCGCTCGTCGCCGAGCCAGGTGAGTTCCGGTCCCCAGTAGACGTCCTCTTCGGGCTCCCACTGGTCGACGCGTCCGGCGCCGAAGCCGAAGGTCTCGAAGCCCATCGATTCGAGGGCGCAGTTGCCGGCGAAGACGATCAGGTCGGCCCACGAGATAGTCTTGCCGTACTTCTTCTTGACCGGCCACAGCAGGTGGCGGGCCTTGTCGAGGTTGGCGTTGTCGGGCCAGCTGTTCAGCGGCGCGAAGCGCTGCATCCCGGCGCCGGCGCCGCCGCGACCGTCGGTGACGCGGTAGGTGCCCGCGGCGTGCCATGCCATGCGGATGAACAGCGGACCGTAGTGGCCGTAGTCGGCGGGCCACCAGTCCTGTGAGGTCGTCATGACCTCCTCGACGTCCCGCTTCAGGGCCTCGAAGTCGAGGTTCTCGAGTTCCTGGGTGTAGTCGAAGTCCTCGTCCATGGGGTTACGCACGGCGGGGTTCTTCTGCAAGATCTTGAGGTTGAGCTGGTTCGGCCACCAGTCACGGTTGCCGCCGCCCTGTGTGGGGTGCTTGAGCTGACCGTGTGCAACGGGGCAACCACCATTCTGAGCGGGTTCCGTTTGGGCCTCGGCGATGGGCGGGTGCTCTTCTGCGAGAGTCCGGGTGGTTTCAGACACGGCTTTCCTTCCAAAGGGGTGATTCGGGCTGTTGTTTTAGATGCGTGCTATCGGGTGAGCGATGTCGAGCAGTTGGAGCATCGGCCCCAGAAGATGACCTCCGCCTCATCGACGTGGAATCCGTTGTCGTAGTTCGCGGTCAGGCACGGTGACTCACCGGCTGCGCAATCGACGTCTGCAATGGCTGCGCAGGACCGGCAGACCACGTGGTGGTGGTTGTCACCGACCCGTGACTCGTAGCGAGCCACCAAGCCTGCCGGCTGAATTCGGCGAACCAATCCAGCCGCAGTCATCGCGTGGAGTATTCCGTATACCGCCTGCTGAGAAACCCCGGGAAGTACTGCGCGTACCTCACCGAGGATCGTCTCTGTGTCGGCGTGCGGATGCGCGTGCACCGCCTCCAACACTGCCACCCGAGGACGCGTCACACGCAACTCAACCGCACGCAATTGCTCTGCGTACTTCGATGTCGAGGGCACCCGAACACTATGACCCACCAATCTGGAATGAGTCAAGTCTTCGTGAAAATCTTTGACATCCCGCGTAACTCGGATGGCACGCTGGGCAACGGCGGGCGCCGTAAACGGTTCGCAATGCGAATAATGTTTGATTGCATTAACTTTGGACATACCGATCGCGCTCTCTGTTCTATCCGCCGGCGAAGGGAGGCAGTACGTCCACCCGGGCTCCGACCGGTGCGGTGAGGTCACGGGTCAGCTCGGAGCCGACCAGGAACGCGGCCACTGAGAGCACGCGCTCCATGCTGGTTCCGTACTTGGCGAGTAACGCCGACTTCACTTGACCGAGGTCGGCACCGGTTGGCATGTCGAGGGTCTCCAGACCCCGGCCGGCCGCATCGGCCGCCGCGGCGAAATACCGCACGGAGATCCTCGTCGTCGCCGAGTTGTTCGTGTCAACCACCGATCGCTCCCATACTGCGTGCGGGTGGCGCGAAGTCGGCGGCGTCGATGCCGTTGCCCACCCACTTGTTCCACATGGCGGCACGCCACAACCGCGCCAATTGTTCATCGTCTGCTCCGGACCGCATCGCACCGCGCAGGTCGATCTCGGAGTCACTGAACAGGCACGAGCGGACTGTGCCCTCGGCCGTCAGGCGCGTGCGATCACAGTCGGCACAGAACGACCGGGTGACCGAGGCGATGACGCCCACTGTCGCCGGGCCACCGTTCACCCGCCACAGCTCGGCCGGTGCCGCTCGGTCGTCCCGGCCGATCTCCTCGAGTTCGAAGCGCTTACCCAGCACGGACAGAAGCCGGTCTGCGGGAACCATATCCTCGCGCGCCCATTCGTGATCAGCGTCGAGTGGCATCGCTTCGATAAACCGCAATGCCACCCCCTCATTCAGGCACCACTGCAATAGGTCAGCCGCTCCGCTCAGCGTCTCGGGCATGAGAACGGCATTGATCTTCACCGGGGTCAGACCGCTGGCGACCGCAGCACGGATACCGGCGAGGACCGATGGCAGTCGGTCCCGCCGCGTCAGCGTCGTGAAGTGCCGGCGGTCGACGGTGTCGAGGGAGACGTTGATCCTGCTCAGTCCGGCGTCAGCGAGCCTGCGCACCCGGTGCTCGAGCCCGACCGCGTTGGTGGTCATCGCGAGCGGAGTACCCGGCACCTTCTCCGCGCACCCGGCGATGATCCACTCGAGGTCAGCGCGCATGAGCGGCTCACCACCGGTGAACCGCACTTCACGGATTCCAAGGCGGTTGACGGCGAGTTCGACGAGTCGGACGATTTCGTCGGCGGTGAGCAGCCGCTCGGCCGGGATGGTAGGCAGGCCTTCCTCGGGCATGCAGTACGTGCAGCGCAGCGAGCACTTCTCGGTGATCGACACGCGTAGGTCTCTGGCCACCCGGCCGAAGCGGTCGACCAGGTGCCCGACGTCTGGGCGTCCCGCCAGTGAGGCCGATGGCCGCATGATGGGAATGCCCATCTCCACCGCCGTCATCGTGTCGCTCCTTCGGAGATCACTTTGCCACCGACACCGCGGGCACCTTTGAGGTGAGGACGACCGGCGGCGCAACCGGTGTTGCGCTGGGGGTGCCTGTCGGCGGCGCGTTCACAGAAGCGGACCACCACGACGTGCTGAAGGCTGTCGCTGCGGCCTCGATCCAGGTCGGGTTCGGTATTCCCGAGACGGTAGGCAGCACACCCGACCACTGGACCCGTCAGCAGTAGCGGTGCGAAAATTTCCCTACGCCGATACGAACGGCCGACGCCGTGCTCATCTCGGAGAAGCATGGCTTCACCGCCCCCCTCGTCGGAAGACTGCACGATGCCTGAACTACTCACTGCCATCTCGGACCAACCCCTCGACCCCACCGTTGTCGATGCAGCCGTCGCTCGTCCGCAGCACGGCGCGGTCGTGACGTTCATCGGCGTTGTCCGCAATCACGATGAGGGGCACTTCGTTTCTGCCCTCGAGTACAGTGCCCATCCGGCTGCGGATCGCTTCCTCCGCACCTGCTGCGAGGAGGTTTCGGCCGCAACCGGACTCCCCGTGGCGGCCGTGCATCGGATCGGTACATTGGCCGTCGGCGACCTGGCGGTCGTTGCCGCTGTTTCGGCGCCGCACCGTGCCGAGGCGTTCGGTGCGTGCGCCGAACTCGTCGAGCGCATCAAGCACGAAGTGCCCATCTGGAAACGGCAACGCTTCGCCGACGGCGCCTCCGAGTGGGTCGGTCTGTAACGGTGTCTCGGTCGGGTCCCCGTAGAGGAAGTGTCCCCGGCACCGAACACCCGAAGACAGTCTGTCGTCGAATAGGACGGACTTCGTCATTTCGAAATCCCTACCGCGTTCTGCATCCACCCCGCCAGTGACGCCCATTCGACGACGGTGGCGGGGTACCCGATGGACAACACGGGCCGTTTTGGGCCGCTGCCATTGGACAGCGGGCTGCGGCATCTGAAGTGCGATATCGCAGCCCGCGTGTTCCATCAGCGGGTCAGTGCTCATCGATCCGTGACCGGTCAGTGTCGCGAGGACATCAGTGGGCGATCTTGTCCTTCAACCAGTCGTGGAACTCACCGATGTGATGCTCGCTCGGAACGAGCACACCGCCTTCTCGGTAACGCCGCGATTCCATCGCGGGCTGGCAGCGCTCGCAAGCGTCGAAGTCCTGCTGATTGACCCGATGGAACAGTTCCACGGAGCGGTCGAGGTCCTTTCCGCTGGCCACCACGTCGGGCAGGTAGAGCCAGTCGCACTCGACGATGGTGTGGTCAGCCGCCAGCGGGAACATCCGATGGACGATCACGTGATCGGGGACGAGATTGACGAACACCGTCGGCCGCACGGTGATCGCGTAGTAGCGACGATCCTGCTCCGGGGCGATACCGGGGATCAGGTCGTGACCTTCGGAACCGTCGATGGTGAACCCTTGGACATCCTCGCCGAACTCGGCGCCGTGGCCGACGTAGTACTGGGCGGCATAGCCGTCGGCAAACTCCGGCAGTACCTCGGTCAGTTCCGGGTGGATCGTCGCGCAGTGGTAGCACTCCATGAAGTTTTCGATGATGAGCTTCCAGTTGGCCTTGACGTCGTAAACAATTCGACGGCCGAGATCCAAGTCAGCGACCTTGTATCGATCGATCGACTCTACGTCGCCGAGGCGGTCGCGAATGTCCTGCACGACTGTCTCGTCGAAGGACTCGGGCTCGTCGGCCAGGTTGAGCCAGACGTAGCCGAGCCATTCTTGGACTGCCACCTTCTGCAGTCCGTACTCGACACGATCGATGTCGGGCATCTTGGTCAGGTTCGGCGCCGCGACAAGCTTGCCCTCGAGATCATAGGTCCAGGCGTGGTACGGGCACTGGAAAGACCGCTTGACCTCTCCGCTCTCCTCCATGCACAGCCGTGCTCCGCGGTGGGCGCAGATGTTGAGGAAGGCACGGATCTCGCCGGTCCGGGATCGGGTCACGATGACACTTTCACGACCGATCTGGACAGTCTTGAAAGCACCTGGCTTGTCGAGGTCGCCCGAACGCACAGCGCAGAACCACATTTGCTCGAAGACCTTCTCCTGCTCGAGCTTAAAGATGTCGCTGTCGGTGTAATAGGTTCCCGGGAGCGTGGAGATGAGGCTCTCGGGCAGGTGCGTGGTTGTCACTGTGGGGTCTCCCTGAGTGGTTGAGCTCAACGATCGGTGGGCTGAGAAAGGTCTAGAAAGTTTGTTCAGAGTGATGTCGGCTGCGCGGAAAGTTGCCGGCGCCAGCGGGTGAAAAGTCGGACCTGGTTGACACCGAGGACCGCAACCGGGTGGTCCTCCCTGCGGTAGACGGCGAGGAAACTACCGTCCTCCAAACTTCCCTCTTCAATGGTGAATTCGGCGTCGGGGCCGGCTATTCCGGCGAACTGGATGCGCGAACCATACTGGTCGGACCAGAAGTACGGCGGCTTGACGTGCTGACCCTGATATTGACCCGAGAGGAGCGTCGACACCGCGATCGCCGGTCGCTCCGAGGCGCCGGTCCAATGCTCGACGCGGCGGTGGACGCCGGCGATGTCCATCCACGCCGCGCAGTCACCGACCGCAACGACGTGTGGGATCGATGTGGCTCCCCCTCGATCGCACAACACACCGTTGCCGAGCTCGATACCACTGCCGTCGAGCCATTCGATGTTCGGGATGCCACCGATGCCGACGACTACGACGTCGGCAGGCAGGTGGCGCCCGTCCGCAAGGTCCACACCGGTCACGCGGTCGTCCCCGGTCAGGCCGGCGACTCCCACGCCACAGTGCAGTGTGGTGCCATTGCCCCCGTGGAGGCTGGCGATCGCGGTTCCCAGTTGCGGGCCGAGCGGGCCGATCAACGGCGAAGGCGCTGCCTCTACCACCGTGACATCCAGGCCCAGCTTGCGCGCTGTAGACGCGACCTCGGCGCCGATGAAACCGGCACCGATGACTACCAGTCGGGCGCCGGGAACGAGGTCCGCGCGGAGCCGGTCGGCATCGGCGATCGTTCGAAGGACATGCACGCCGCTCAAATGTTCGGTTCCTGGCAACGTCCGGGCACGCGAACCAGTCGCGAGAACAAAGCCGTCCGCGCTCAGCTGGGAGCCGTCACTGAGTGTGACGCTACGGGTGCCTGGATCGAGGTTTGTCGCGGAGAGTCCGAGCAGCCAGTTCGCCCGAAGGTCTTCCCCCTCGGGTTCCAAGGTCAGGGATGCTTCATCGATGTCTCCCGCCAGATACTCCTTCGACAACGGCGGGCGGTCGTAGGGGCGGTTGGGCTCCGCTCCAACGATGTTCAACTCACCGTCGAACCCCTGCGCACGCAGGGCGCGCGCAGCGCAGAGACCAGACAATGAAGCGCCGATGATCGCAATGCTTTTCATGCATTCCCCTCCGCATTCAGGCGGCTACGGATATCCGGCGGCAGGTTTGGCGCCTCTGTACTGAGTTCGACGTGGATGACACCGTCCTGGATCACGACCTCATGGGTTCGCACCGGCAGCTTCGCAGGCGGCGCATCGACCGCCCCGGTCCGGAGATTGAACTTCGACGCGTGCAGTGGGCACTCGATCTCACATCCCTCGAGCCAGCCATCTGCCAGTGATGCGTCCTGGTGTGAGCACGTGTCGTCGATGGCGAATACCTCACCGTCGTCGGTATGGAACACCGCGATCGGAGGGGAGGTATCGACGCGACGTACGTCGCCGCGAGGTAGGGAGGCTAGTGGACAGACCTCGAGCATTAGATGCCTCTCTGTAGCGCCATGCGAAACAAGTCCTGCTTTACGCAACAGTGTGACAATCGCCATAGGTTGGTGTCAAGAGGCGGCTGCGCCACCGATCGACACATGGACGCTTGCAGCGACCCGGGCAGCCAAAGAGGACCCAGAGCCGATGGGAGTTTCACTGAAACTCCTTGTCACACCATAAATAGACAGCCTCGCGCTTCGGCGGCCCAACGGTGGGCACACGATCAGCCCATGCGGTGACACACCGAGACCTACCTCACCCGTGATCGACACACTCAAACTCGGCAGATCTCCCCACGTACAAGCGTTGACCCGCCGGTACGGCCCGCCTACACTTCGTCACATCTGATATATCAATTGTCGTCATGTTCACCGAGTCGTTACGGAAGACCTCGTGGATCCGTCGACGAACCTTGCTGGTCTCCTGCGCAGTCTCGAGACCGATCACCCGATCCACCGGCGTGAGGATCCACTGTGCCCGGACCCTCACGTCAGTGGCCTAGCTGGTGTTCCTCAACCGCACGCGACTCCAGTTGGGTGCACCGATCGGATCAGGGCATCTCGGGCTGTGACCGACAACCAGCCGTAATGGTCTATTTGCACCCATTCGACCCCCAGAAAGGGCTTACTCTGTGGCAACTGCGACATTGCTCGACGGCAAGGCCGTCAGCGAGCAGATCAAGGACAACCTGGCCGACCGGATCGCCGTGCTGCAGTCGCAGGGAATCAGGCCTGGCTTGGGAACCATCCTCGTCGGGGACGACCCTGGCAGTCATGCCTACGTCGCCGCGAAGCACCGCGACTGCAGAAGCATCGGTTTGAATTCCATCCAGGTGCGCCTGCCGGCGACCGCTGCCCAGGAAGATATCGAGGCGGCCGTTCTTCGGCTGAATGCCGACAACGCATGCACCGGCTTTATTGTTCAACTTCCACTACCGAAGCACATCGATACACACCGGGTCCTCGCCCTGATCGATCCCGCGAAGGACGCCGACGGATTGCACCCGACAAATCTCGGGAGGCTGGTACTCGGAATGCCGGGACCGTTGCCGTGCACGCCCCGCGGCATCATCGAATTGCTTCGGCATCACGATGTCCCGATCACCGGTGCTCGGTTCTGCGTCATCGGGTGCGGTGTGACCGTCGGTAGGCCACTCGGTCTGATGCTGACCCGGCGCAGCGAGTATGCCACTGTCACCCTGTGCCATGAAGCGACGGTCGACACTGCCACTCACACACGGGACGCCGACGTCGTGATTGCCGCGGCAGGCGTTGCCCACCTGGTGCAACCGGACTGGATCCGAGCCGGTGCCACAGTGCTGTCGGTTGGTATTACCCGCACTGTCGAGGGGATCTTGGGCGATGTGCATCCATCCGTCGACCGAGTCGCAGGAAAGCTCAGCGGCGCAACAGGCGGCGTCGGCCCGATGACGCGGGCGATGTTGCTCACGAACATCGTCGAGATGGCAGAGGACATCGGGCGATACTGATCACCGGCCACGCGACTCCGCCCGGATCGTCTCGTCCTCACCCGGTAATCAACTGCACCCCGGCTCGCACGGCTGACTACGCAGCGCTTCGTCGAGAGCTGGGCTCGACTGAATATGCTCAGGCGCTGGGCGTGATGGGTTGCCGAAAGCCCATCCGCTCACTGATCTCGGCAGCCGCCGCGATGACGTCAGGCACGACGGCTCGCATCCGTGCCTCGGTGAAGCGGTACACAGGACCGGAGACGCTCAGCGCAGAAATCTTGCCGTCGTAGTCGCGGATCGGCGCCGCGATGGCGTTCAGCCCCTTCTCGTACTCTTCGACGACGACCGCATAGCCGAGGCTCTTGGCTGCGGCCAGTTCCTCATCGAGTGTCTCAACCGACGTGATGGTGTGCTCGGTGAACCGCTCGAGCGCCGCTGCACCTAGGACTTCATGTCGGTGCTGCACGTCCAGGTAGGCGAGAAGTATCTTTCCGCTCGCTGTCGCGTGCACAGGGGTCGGCTCGCCGATCCAGTTCTGTGTGCCCACCGATGCCGGCCCTCGTGCCTGGTCAAGGTGAATGGCAAAGTGGGAACGCAATACGGCAACATTCACGGTTTCGCCGAGTTTCGCGGCGAGTCGCTCACATACGGCGTGACCCTGCTCCGTTATCTCCAGTCGTTCGGGAACAGATGCGGCAAGGCGCAAAATACCCAGACTCAGGCGGTATTTTCCCCGTTCGTAGGTTTGCACCACCATTTCGTGCTCTTCCAGCGAACCCAGCAGACGGGACACCGTGGACTTATGCACGCCGATTTCAGTGGCGATCGCACTGACCCCGACTTCACCGTTGCGGGCAAGGACCTCCAGCACTTGAAATGCCCGGTCCACCGACTGGACACCGCCGTCAGTAGCCCTCGCTCCGTTGCTTTTGGTCATACGGCAACTATACGAAAGTTTTATTGGCGCTGACGACACCCTCGATGTAGGTAGGGGTCCGCAACCTTACGATTCGCCCACCAGGTCGATTCTGTTCATGTCAGGTGATGCGGTCGGGGTGGGTGTAGAGGTTCATGGTGGTGCCGCGGAGGAAGCCGATGAGGGTCAGTCCGGTGTCGTGGGCGAGGTCGATCGCCAACGACGACGGCGCGGACACGGCGGCGAGGATCGGGATGCCCGCCATCACCGCCTTCTGCGCCAACTCGAACGACGCCCGGCCGCTGACGAGCAGGACGGTGCCGCGCAGCGGGATGCGGCCCTGTTCGGTGGCCCACCCGATGAGTTTGTCGACCGCGTTGTGCCGGCCCACGTCCTCCTTGATGGTGAGCAGTTCCCCGGTCCGGGTGAACAACCCCGCCGCATGCAACCCGCCGGTGGTGTCGAACACCTTCTGCGCCGCCCGCAACCGGTCCGGCAACTCCGCGATCGTCGCGGCCGGCACCCGCACCGTGTCCGCGGCCGGCGAATACCGGGTGCGTTGCCGGATCGCATCCAACGACGCCTTGCCGCAGACCCCGCAGGAGGAGGTGGTGTAGAAATTGCGCTCAATGCCGGTGTCGGGCAGGAACACCCCCGCCGCCAGATCGACATCCAGGACGTTGTAGGTGTTCACCCCATTGTCGTCGACACTGTTGCAGTACCGGATCGACGCGATCTCGCCGCGGCCGGCGATGATGCCCTCGGTCAGCAGAAACCCCTGCGCCAATTCCACATCCGAACCCGGGGTGCGCATCGTCACCGCCAACGGGGTCCCGTTCACCCGGATCTCCAACGGTTCCTCCACCACCACGGTGTCCGGGCGGGTGGAGTGCCTCGTGTCGGTGATCCGGGTGACCGGAGTCCGGGTCGTCACCCGCCCCATCACGGCCGCCGTTTTTCGAGGCGGATGCGGATGGCCTTCGACACCGGGGTGTTCGACTTCTTCGCCACGTGATCGAGCGGGATCAGCGGGTTCGTCTCCGGATAGTAGGCCGCCACATTCCCCTGCGGCGTCGGATACGGCACCAACCGGAAATCCTCCGCCCGCCGTTCCTCCACGCTGCCGTCCGGCAGGGTCCATTCGGAGACCAGGTCCACCCGATCCCCCGCCGCATACCCGAACGCGGCGATGTCGAGTTCGTTGACGAACAGCACGCGGCGTCCGCCCTTGACGCCGCGGTAGCGGTCGTCGAGACCGTAGATGGTGGTGTTGTACTGATCATGGCTCCGCATGGTCTGCAAAATCAGTTTCCCGGCCGGCACCGGCACCCACGACAGGTCGTTGACGACGAAATTCGCCTTCCCCGTCCCGGTGACGAAGCGGCGCTCGTCGCGGGGTGGGTGCGGCAACCCGAACCCGTC